>CACWOG010000005.1 GCA_902762455.1 uncultured Bacteroidia bacterium
ATTTTTGCCAGTAATCATCCAACATGCTGGAGTATTGCTTACAGGTTTGTCCAGCGAGGATTGGGACATTGTTGCAGTTGCAGTTGCTGTTGAATTTGTTGTTTGTAGTGGCCTTTTAGGCTTCTGTCCAAATGCATTTACTGTAACAAATGCCAAGGCTGTACAAAGTACAATCATGAATAATTTTCTCATATCCTATATATTTATATTAATAATGCGCAAAAATATGAAATAAATCCGTATGTGCAAACAAAAAAAAGAGCGACAGCATTTGCCATCGCCCCTTATTATTATGAAAAAGATTCTTATTTTTTGTCCTTTCCGAGGAACGGATAACCGTATTCTGTTGGAGGACAGAAAGTTTCCTTAATTGAGCGGGTGCTAATCCATCTGTAGAGGTTGAGTTCGCTACCTGCCTTGTCGTTGGTACCCGATGCCCTTGCACCGCCGAATGGCTGGTTGCCAACAACTGCGCCTGTCGGCTTGTCGTTGATGTAGAAGTTTCCAGCTGCGTGACGAAGTACGTTTTCGGCTTCGATGATTGCATAGCGGCACTTTGCAAAGATTGAACCTGTAAGTGCGTATGGCGAAGTTTCGTCGCAGAGGTGAAGAGTTTCGGTATATTTGTCGTCGTCGTAAACGAAAACGGTGATAACCGGACCGAACATTTCTTCCTGGATAGCCTCGTAGTGCGGGTCGGTAGTAACGATGATGGTCGGGTCGATGAAGTAGCCAACCTTCTTGTCGTATGTTCCACCGAGAGCTATCTTAGCCTTGCGCGACTTCTTTGCCCTGTCGATGTAGCCGGCAATCTTGTCGAACGATTCTTCGTCGATGACTGCGTTTACGAAGTTTGTGAAGTCGAATACATCGCCAACCTTTACGGTCTTCATCATTTCCTTAACATTCTTCAAGGTTTCGTCCCACAACGACTTTGGAATGTATGCGCGTGAAGCAGCCGAGCACTTCTGTCCCTGGAATTCGAATGCACCGCGTACGATTGCAACTGCGAGTTCGCGCGGGTCAGCCGACTTGTGTGCGAAGATGAAGTCCTTACCGCCAGTTTCGCCGACAATCTTTGGATATGTGTTGTACTTGTCGATGTTGTCGCCGATCTGCTTCCAGAATGCCTTGAAAGTAGATGTGCTACCGGTGAAGTGGATACCTGCAAGGTGTGGTGATGTGAAAGCAACGCTGCTGATAACCGAACCCTTGCCCGGGAGGAAGTTGATAACGCCGTCGGGCAAACCTGCTTCCTGGAAAATCTTCATAAGGTAGTAGTTGGAGAGGATAGCGGTTGTTGCTGGCTTCCAAATGGTTACATTACCCATCAATACTGGCGAAATGTTGAGGTTGCAAGCGATTGATGTGAAGTTGAATGGAGTGATTGCGTAAACGAATCCTTCCATTGCGCGGTATTCGTTGCGGTTGAGTACCGAATTGTCGGAGATTGGCTGCTGAGCGTAAATCTTCGATGCGAAGTACGAGTTGAAGCGGAGGAAGTCGATAGTTTCCTGTGCGCTGTCGATTTCGGCCTGCATCGGGTTCTTGCCCTGACAGAGCATTGTAGCTGCGTTGATTACATATCTGTATTTCTTCGAAAGAAGTTCGCCGATACGCATCATAATGGAAGCGCGTTCAATCCAAGGGGTGTCTTCCCACTGCTTCTTAGCTGCCAATGCAGCGTCGATAGCCATCTGTACTTCCTTCTTGCCAACCTTGTGGTACTTTGCAAGCACGTGCTTGTGGTTTGTAGGCATAACTACAGTACCCATGTCGCCGGTCTTAACTTCCTTACCGCCAATGATGCAAGGAATTTCGATGCACTGGTTGAACTGACGTTCGAGTTCTTCTTTCAACAATTGTCTTTCTGGAGTTCCGGGTGCGTAAGAGAATCCCGGTTCGTTCTTCGGCTCTCTGAATGAGAATAATGCGTTATTCATAATAATTTTATTTTGTTTTGTTAATTTTTTTGATTTGCAAACCTACATAAAAAAAATGACTTGTGAATATGTTTGATGAGATTTTTTTTGCAAAAAAATGGCTCCCACGAATGAGAGCCAAGAAAATAAAGTCTAATTTTAAATTTTTGCCTACTTCAAGATTTTGAACTTACCGAACAATGGCAATGGCTTGGTGTTGCCTTGAGCTGCATATATAATGCCGATTATTGCAAATACCGCAAAACCAATCCAAACTAATGAGCCTATAAATATCCACATAAGTGCTAATCCTCCAGCAATCATACCAAATAATGTTAGCAATACATAGTATATAATTACCCACGCTACTTCAGCGATGAAAAGTACAAGACCCTGATTTGCATGGAAACGTGCGAATTTTGATTCCTTTGCTGCAAGAATTGGAACCAACACCAAAATTCCGAAATATGCAAGAATTGCAAATACCTTGTTATTCTGTACATCTTCTGGTGTAACTTCTGTCTGTGCGT
The DNA here is from genome assembly GCA_902762455.1 of uncultured Bacteroidia bacterium. Classification (GTDB taxonomy): domain Bacteria; phylum Bacteroidota; class Bacteroidia; order Bacteroidales; family ML635J-15; genus Bact-19. The sequence continues at coordinate 2,453 of CACWOG010000005.1, forward strand.
TGTTTTCAACAGGCTTGTTTTCGAGTTCTTCTGCCATAATTTTATCTCCTTTAAGTTTTGTATTATGAATAAATAATTTTTTTGCAAAGAAAATGAATATTCCGTTATGATGCAATAATTTTTTGTTTCAGGTTCAAAGTTCAAGGTTTAAGGCGTTTGCCTGCGAGCTTTTTGGCCTCTATTTCTTCACAAATTCAACCCTTCTGTTCTTGGCCTTGCCCTCGTCGGTGCTGTTGTCGGCAATAGGTGAAGTCTGTCCCTTGCCAACCGAGCTGAGCCTGCTGGCACTGATGCCCAATTCGACAAGCTTATCGACGATTGCCTTTGCGCGTGCTTCGCTGAGGGTCTGGTTCGATGCTGCATTGCCTGTATTGTCGGTGTGACCTTGAACTTCGAACTTGAGTTCCGGATTGTCGTTCATAAGTTGTACGATGCGGTTGATTTCGCCCATTGATTCCGGCTTAATTACCGACTTGCCTACATCGAAGGTAATGCCGTAGGTAACGAACTTGCCATCGGTCATCATACGGTCGTAGAGGGGAACTGCACCCTTGGCGATACGGACATTGCGGATGTATGCTGGATATTCTTTTCCTGCACTGTTATATCCTATGCCCAACCAACCGTCTTCTCTTTTGTAATTAGGAATGTTGACAACTCGTTTTTCGTCAACGTAAATTTTTACAGCACGCCTGTTTACCGACATTGACACATGATGCCATTTATTGTAGCCAAAATTCTCAACATTCTGCTCTGTTGAAGCTCTATCGCCATCGATTTTGCCCCAACTGCAAGAAAATCCACGCTTTCGGTCATCGTGTGTATATGCCCATTCCGTCACATGATTATAAAAACCGAAATCTAGAATATCGCTTCCTATCCATCTGTCGCCACTTTTGCATAATCTTACCTGCAAATATCCATAATCCTGACCTTCTGTCTCATAAAAATCGTAATAGTCAAACTCTATTGTAAAAGTCTCGCCTAAATAATTATCAACTTCCATCAGTGGTTTAATCCAACAGTTCTGGTACATAGCAATCACATTTTCACCATTGACTTTAGCTATTTCGCACTCTCCTTCAACCAAATCCCACATTGACGGGAACTCTCCTAACTGCTCACCAACGAGTTGGTCGTAGTAGAAGCACTCATCACCAGGCACAAAGTCGAATTTGTTCCACTCAGATGAAGCTTTCATATTGGCATTTGCACCATCGGCGCGTTTTGCTCCACATTCATCGCAGAATTTACCCTTATTGCCCTTGTGTCCGCACTGTGGGCAAGTCCAAGAATCATCGGCTGCAGTTGCGTCAGGTTTCTTTGCTCCACACTCGTTGCAGAATTTGCCTTGGTTGCCTGTGTGACCGCAAGCAGGGCAAGTCCAACCGCTTTCGTCAGCAGTGTTGTTTTCCTGTGATGATGCTCCAGGCTTCTTGGCTGCACATTCCTTGCAGAAATTACCTGTGTTGCCAGTTGCTCCGCAGGCAGGACAAGTCCATCCACCATGGTCGTGCGGATCATCGCTAACAGTCTTCGAATTATCGTTCCTATCCTTCTCAATAGCCTTCTGCGTATTTTCGAAAGTCTTGTCGATGGCATTGTCCACAGCCTTGTCAACGGCTTTGTTTACACCTTCTTCAACTTTCTGGTTTACCTTGTTTCTTATCAAGTTGCCAATTTGTGCGTTTGCAACGAACGAAAAACACAGCGTAGCCAATGCTAATACTATCAATCTTTTCATAAAATATCGATTTTATACATTATAATTTTTAGCAAAGGTAGAAGATTTTTTTGTAATGGCAATAAAAGAAGAAGAAAAAATGGGTTAAAAGACCAAATGTCCCCACACCACCGTATTGTCTTCAATTTTCATTGCAGAAAGGGAAAAATGGCGGGTTTTGCCAAATTTTGTTAAGGTGGCATCGATTAATCCTTCGCTTAGGCCTCTTGAAACTTCGATAATGCTTCCATTTCGACTTCCCTTCGACTGACCCTTCGACTGACGCTCAGGGGGCGTCTCGGGGGGCGTCTCTGGTGACATCTCAGCGAGCTGAATACTTATCATCTCGCGGAAATCAATGCCTTCGTCGTCGGCAAGCTTAAAAACACATTCCTTACAGTTCCAGAGAATGGTCAACTTCTCAAGGTCGCCGTTGGCAGCTGCAATTTCCTCATCGGAAAATGCCCGTGTTGCAATTCGCTGTATCCTTGGCGATATCTTTTCGATGTCAATGCCGACGGGATAGTCGGGATTATAGATTATTGCGGCAATGTCGGCGGAATGGCTTATGGAAATGTAGCCATTGTCGAGATAAGGTTTGCTGTCATTGTAATGTATTGTCTGGTTTATTCCAACAGCTTTCAGCAATGCTCGTACCGACAGCAGTTCTATGCGACGCTTGGGTGCCTGGCAATTGTCAATGCGACACAAATCCTCGTCGCATAAGTCGCACATTGCATGCAACTGTTCCTCGGATTCCTCCATTTTCCAGAAGGCGAGAAGGGAATGGTCGGACAATATGTTTTTTTGAATTAACAATGGATAATTAATAATGGACAATTAACAATTAATAATGGATAATGGACAATTGATAATGATTTTGTGGCGACGCGGCGCGCCACGTCGCTACCGCCATTCAAAACTTTCCATAAAATGTTCTATGTCGTCACGGATGAAATCTACCACCGGGGCAAGAGAATCCTTGTTGGGGTGCGCCTCGAAATACAATGAACCGCGCATAAAATGTGTTGTGCTGTCGGTAAGGTAGAACTGCACCTGCGATGCTACATTGCCCTTGATGTTGTAGAGACAGCCAAATACTCGCGAGGAATCCTTCTCAAAGATATTTTCCTCGATTGCATCGGCTTTAATGGTGTGCTTGTAGGCAAAGTCGTGAGCATCGTTCAGCAGGGTGTCAATGTCGTTGTTGACAGAGCGATATGTCAAATACACAGTAGCCTTGTAGCTGGGGAAATAGATGTCGAACCAGCAGTTGTCCTCCTTTTCCTTAATCAGGAACGAATATTCTGGAATCTCGAACTTGAACGGACATTCGCCGTTGTACTGCTTGTAGGTCTTTTCGGGAAAGTCTATGCGGAAATATCCCTTGGGACGCGGAGCATAATTTTTACCACCGCAGGCTCCCAGTATGGCCAACAACACCACAGCAATGGTTATTATGACAGCAATCTTATTTTTCATCGTTCTCGGTTTTGACGGGTTCGGGCAACTTTACTTTTATCTTCTTGATTCTGCGCTCGTTGGATGCCGTTACTGTAAAATCGAAGCCATTGACGCTTATGGTCTTGTTTTTGGCTGGGATTTCCTGATTTATTTCGAGCAGCATGCCTGCAAGAGTTTCCGATTCGCCCTTGATTTCCTGGAACAAATCGTAATCGACATCAACAATTTTGCAAAAATCCACAATGCTGGTCTTGGCGTCAAACTCGTAGTGGCTGTCGTCAATCTTCTTGAAAATATCCTCGTCGGTGTCGAACTCGTCGTGGATTTCACCGACAAATTCCTCAAGAATGTCCTCCAAGGTCACAATTCCGCTCACACCGCCGTACTCGTCGATTACGATTGCAATGTGCATCTTCTTCGTCTGGAAGTCGGCGAGAAGGTCGTTTATTTTCTTGGTTTCCGGCACTATAAAGTGCGGACGGATAAGCTTGTGCCAATCGAAATCGTGGTCCTCGACGTGGGCAAGGACATCCTTTATGTAAAGTATTCCCTTGATATTGTCGAGGTTGTCCTCATAGACTGGAATGCGCGAGAATCCCGATTCCACGATGTCGCCGATTACCTTCGAGAACTTAGCTTCGTATTCAATTGCAAACACATCCACGCGCGAGGTCATCACTTCGCGGGCATCGAGCGAGGATGAAGCGACAATGTCCTCAAGCATTTCGCGGTCGTCCTTCAGGTCGTCGGATGCAAGTTCGATGGCTTGCGACAGGTCCTCTATGCTTATTTCTGACGGATGCTTTTTCTGTAGGCGTTTCTTTACGGCATTGGTCGATTTTACAAGGATTATGCTAAAAGGGAAGCATAACGGTTCGAGTATCCAAAGCGGATAAGCCATGAATTTTGAAATCGACAACGGGTATTTTGCCGCAAAAATCTTAGGTATCATCTCACCAAAGAGCAATATTATGAATGTGACGACAACGGTTTGCAACACAATTACAAGCACGGGGCTGTCGATGGATGCGAAAATCCTGTCCGACAAAAAGGCCGTGATTATCACTATTGCAATATTTATGAAATTGTTGGCTACAAGAATTGTCGCCAGCAGCTTTTCGGGATTCGACAGCAGTTTTGCGATAAGTTTTCCCTTTGCGGTCTTAGCCTTGCGGATTTTTTCCTTGTCGCCTGCCGAAAGTCCGAAAAAGCCAGTCTCGCTTGCAGAAACAAGCCCGGAACACACGAGCAAGAATATCACTACGATAATTCCGATTATGGTCGATTGGTCCAATTCAGTTGAGAGTTAAAAGTTAAGAGTTGGGGATTGCTTACATGTAAGCAATCGCAACAATCATAAACATAGAAACTTATAAACATAAAAACTAAAAAACTTAGAATGGTAAATCGTCTTCTGGTTCTGCTGCTGGCTGGAATGCGGTCGGCTCTGCTACGGCTTGAGTTTGAGCCGTTTGCTCGGCAAACGGCTGTGCAGGTGCAGATGGTGTGGCTACAGGTTGTCCTTCGCGTGCCGACTTTGGCTCCATCATGCGGATAACATCGGCAAGGATTTCGGTAGTATAATGGGTTGTATTGTCCTGTCCCTGCCAACTGCGGGTCTGCAAACGTCCTTCCACGTAAATCAGCATACCTTTATCCAAATAGGTTTCGCAAAGTTTTGCCGAGTTACGCCAAGCCACTATGTTGTGCCATTCGGTATTTTCGCGCAGTTCTCCGTCCTTTGAGCGGTAGCGTTCGGTAGTTGCCATACGGAAAGAGGCAACAGGTGTATCTTCTTTTACATATCTTACTTCGGGCTTTACTCCAACCCGTCCTATTAACATTACTTTGTTCAGGTACATATCAAAAAATTTTTGGCAAAGATAATTAAAATTTGCGAATTACGAAAATGAACCTTTCTGTTCTATAAATCAAGATGTTGCACGCAACGTTTCTACAGATTTTTATTCCTTAAATTCTTGATTTTTTATGTACAATCGTGCCATGGCGCGATTGTATAATCATCAAATCTCAAATTTTCCAACCATCTCAAACAACCTCAAACAATCATAAACCATTTTAAACGTTGAAGTACAATCTTGCCATGGCGTGATTCTTTCAAACTTATTTGTCGAATCCCTTAAATTTTCTATTTTTGCACTATATATTTTTCAGGATGAACAAGACTCTAGGCACAGCGGAACTACAGATTGACGAACAGAACAGGCAGATTATCAAGAGCCTGATTGAACGAAATAAGATTATCGAAGAGAACAATCTGCCACCCGACAATATGATTCCCGGGTACAAACTCGATTCAAACGGAAAATTCTTGAGTGTCAACATAAAAATGGCTGAACTGCTGGGCTATTCCTCAACCGATGAGCTTATGTCGGCAATAGTCGAAAAAAAATATCTGATACTTAAGTCTGACCTTACGACTACACTTGAAAATTCCGACTATGTCATCGACAAGCCTTTGTATTTGCGCACCCGAAGCGATTCGTACCTGACACTTAAGAAGTCCGTCATAAAACTCAAGGAGGACGGTCGTATCCGCTACTATGGGCTGGTTACTCGTATGGATTCGCACAAGAATGTTGTACACGAGGACGCAATATTCTGGAATGCCGTAAAGCAGATGTACGGCGGAATGAAGTCGGGTATAGTTATATGCGACAGCGACGGCTATATATTGTACGAAAATCCTGCCATAAGACATTTGCTTGGTTACGATGACCTTGCCGAACTGCCAAGTCCGCATATTACTGGCTATGTGACAGAAGGTTGCCAAAAGAAAATGAAAGAATCGCTGGGCGAATTGTTCGACAAGCAAGTCCAAATTCCAAGCATTACCTATTCGCTCATTAAAAACGACGGAAACACCATCGAGGTTGAAATTTACTCGTCAATGATTGCAATCGAGGATAGGAAATTGTGCCTTTCTGTAATTTCCGGTTTCGGCAAGGACGAAAATATGCGCAATATGGAGTCGTCTGTGCAGTACCGCAAGACTCTCAACCTGCTTTCTGAAATATACATACTGGTTACCGAATCGGGTGGAATATGCGACCTTAACGAATCGGCAGTCAACCTGTGGGGCTGGAATTACAACCGCTACCTTACAAAGTCGATTTTCGAACTTGGCAGTTTCCGTGTCGCCGACTCAAAGCGACGGCTCGACTACTTGTGCGACGACGGTGCAAGCCGATACACATTTGTCGCAAAGGAAACTATATATGGTGAACTGTTGTTGTCGGCAAGGATGCATTCGGTAGTCGTCAACGACAAAAGGTGCATTGCCGTAGTGATGGAAAGCCGGCACGAGATACAGCAGATAAAAGAAAAGCTTGAACAGGAGTATCACAACAACTTTGTAATGTTCGAGAACTCTGTTTGCGGAATAATTCACCTTAACGGCAAGGAAATCATCAACGCCAACACACAGGCCTACAGTCTGCTGAAAATATCTTACGACATCAGGGGCGAACAGTTTTCAAGCATTTTCCCCGATACCCGACGCAAAAAGCGCCATATTGTAATCACTGCCGCAAACCGTATGGAGGAAGTGTTCAACTACGAATTTTCCACCAAGGGCAAGCGCACACTTCTCGAAGTTCACCTGTTCGACGTTGACAAGGAAAACACTTTCTGCTATTTTATTGACACGACCCAGCACAAGTCGGCTCCGTTGTCGCTTGCCAACTTGTCGTCGCGCTACCGTGCAATAGTGGAGCAGTCGCCCTGCGGTGTGCTTATCGGCGACAAGAACGGCGACATAATAGATGTAAGCGGTCGCTTCTGCGAAATGATAAGGATGCCGGCTGTCGAGATTCTTGGAAAGAACATATCCGCACTTTTCACCGAAAGCAGTATCAAGGTAAAGCCCCTCGACTATGTGCGCGTTGATGCCGGCGAAATAATAAGCGCCGAGCGCGAACTTAAATGCGGTGACGGTACTATCAAGATTGTCGAGATGTATTCCAGTGTTATTTCCACCGATATGTATCAGGCTGTAGTACTGGATATTACGCCAAGAAAGATATACGAAAACCAGATGCTTGACTATCGCCGTCAGGTACACGATATGGATATGGAGAAAGCCCATTTCCTGAAAATGTCGAAGGATATCACTGCAATATTCACTGCCGATGCCAATATCAAGGACATTTTTGTGGGGGAAAGTTCTCCGTTCTACAGGTATTTCAATAGCGAAAAGGAGTTTATTGAGCGTTTCCTGAGCTACATATCGCGCAAGGACTACGATATGATGCTAAAGCAAGGCATTGCAAACGCAATTGCTGGAAACGAAAACAAGGAGCAGAAAGTCGAAATTGTTATCGGTGGCACCTTGCTTATCCTCGAAGTAAGGTTTATGCTAATCGAAAACGGTGTGCTGGTGGTGATTTCCGATGTCACCGAAAGGGAACGGATAATAACCGAACTCAACCGTGCACTGAAGAAATCGGAGGAGAACGAAAAGTTGCAGGCTGCGTTCCTGAGCAACCTTTCGCACGAACTGCGAACACCAATGAACGGCGTAATAGGTTTTGCCGACATTCTGCTCGAAGGCGAGGACAATCCGCAAAAGCAGGAATATCTGAGGATAATACTCAACTCGTCGTACCAGTTGCTCAGTGTGCTGTCGGATATTATTGAAATGTCGAAGCTTGAGGCTGGCGTGGTGCAGGCAAAGTCCGAAATTGTCAGCGTGAAGAAAATCATCGGTGATGTCTGTGCTTTGATGCGTACCGAACATAGTGTCACCGACAACAATGTGCAGATTATGAATCTTGCACAGGAACGCAAGGAAACGCATATCATTTCGGACAGTACAAAACTTAAACAAATAATTACCAACCTGATTAGCAATGCAATAAAGTTCACGAAGAACGGCAAGGTGGAGGTCGATTTCAGCGAAACCGACGAAAAGGTCTGCATAACTGTTCGCGACAACGGCGTTGGAATTTCCAAGCGGGACATCGACCATATTTTCGACCGCTTCTTCCAGACAAACAACGCGAAAGCCGCCACAAAGGGTGCAGGACTTGGACTTGCCATCGTCAAGTCGTATGTTGATATGCTTCAGGGTACTATACGGGTCGAATCGGAGGAAGGCAAGGGCTCTTGCTTCTATGTTGAATTGCCAAACAACTATTGATATGGTGAAAAAATTATTTTTAATCGCATTTTTATTGTTGCCGTTTGCTACAGTCTTTGCCCAGAACTCAGGCTACGGCATTCCGCAGATAAGGAACTTCGGAACCGCCGACTACAGGCAGGAAAGCCAGAATTTCAGCGTCGTGCAGGACAAGAACTCGCTTATGTACTTTGGCAACACCAATGGCATAATGGAGTACGACAACGAAAAGTGGACAATCGTGAAAGTCCCCGGTCGTCCCAAACTTGCCGTAAGCGACAAGAACGAAATTTACTTTGGTGCCTACAATATGTTCGGTAAGGTGAACTACAAGAACGGGCACATTGATGTCGTTGAGTTTGAGAACAATACAGGGACAGAGTTCGGTCAGATAACAAAGCTTGCCGTTTCGGGCGACGATGTGTATTTTACATCGAGTGGAAAACTGTTTATGTACTCCGATTCCACCATCAGGAAAATTGCCGACAATGGTTTCTTCCGTCTGCTTAGCCTTGATACTGCCGTGTATGTGCAGAAGAAATTTGCTCCGCTGAAACGCCTTAACCACGGCCGACAGGAAGACGATGCCTTCTGTTCGTTGGTCGATTCTATCGAGGTGGCAGATATGATATGTGCCAGCGATGGCTGTATAATTCTGCGCGACGAAATAAGGTCTTGCTTTTATAAATATTCAGTAGCAGACGGACTTTCTCCTTTTTTTACCGACCTTGACAGGTACATAAACAAGAACGGCTATTCGTGCATGAAAAGTCTTAGCGATGGCGCTTTTGTCGTGGGAACAAATTCTGGGGGCCTTGTTTCGTTCGATGAGGATGGCAAGTACAGGTTTGTGCTTAGTTCGTCCAATGGTCTGAAGGACAATACAATAAACGACATTTGCATTGACAATCAGAACAAGGTTTGGGCTGTTACCGAAAACGGAATTTGTCTTCTCGAGACCAATTCGGAACTGTCGTACTTCAATGCCTACAACGGAATAAGGGGTACGGTCCTTTCGGTAAGGCGGCACGAGGGACGGCTGTATGTCGGTACCACGTCGGGATTGTTCCAGTACAGCAGATGGGAAATGCCCGGTGCTGCCATGTACAGTTTTATTGGCATAAGGGGAATAATGAACAACTGCTGGCAGCTTTGCACCTACGAAGACAAATTGTACGCTGTGACTTTGGACGGTCTTTTCCTTGTCGGCGACAGAAGGGCCGAGAAAGTTCTCGACGGTGCCTTCAACTCGATGAAACCTATGACTATCGGTGGCGAAGAATTGCTTTTGATTGGCGGACATTCGGGCTTGACGGTAGCCAGAGTTACCAATGGAAAATTAAAGGAAATAGGCAGGCTGAAGAATATGAGGCATAGGGTGCGTACAATTGCTCCCGACAATGACGGAAGCCTTTGGCTTGGTACCGACCGCGACGGCTTGTTCAGGGTGGAATTCGGCGATTCGCTCGACTTTGACGCTATGGTGTCGGGCTATGGCTCTTCCGATGGACTTCCGCCCGACTACGACTGGGTTGACGTGTATTTAACAAAGAGATTCGGACCTGTGTTTTCCACTTCGTTGGGACTCTTCCTTTACGACAATGCCGAGAAAAAGTTCAAGATGGATTCGGTACATTTTGGCACTACCGCCATATATGGTACTCTCAGCGAGGATTCGTGCGGAAATATATGGTACAACTGTTCGTACCCAGGTGCCTACGAGCGCGAGGTCGGTGTGATAAGGTTCGATGCCAATGGCGGCTTTACGCGTATGACTTCGTCGTTCTGCCAGATGAGGGAGTCGGTGGTCGAAAACATTTACCCCGAAAAGGCCGATGTGGTTTGGTTCGGTACTTCAGATGCTCTCATAAAATACAATGCTAACGGGAAAATGCATCAGGCAGCCGACAGTACCTTCAAATGTATGATTAGGAAGGTTGCAGTGGCTAACGACTCGATAATATACGTCTTCGACAACGACTATTCGCAGGACGTTGACTTTATGCACAAAATCAGGTATCTCGACAGAAAAATCAGGTTCGATGTGGCTGGTCTGGCTTACAATACCTTCGGCGATACCGAGTACCAGTTCAAGCTCGAAGGCCTCGACGACGACTGGTCGGAATGGACTACCGACTCGTACAAGGAGTACATAAGCCTTTCGGAAGGCGACTACAAGTTTATGGTGCGTTCGCGCAACGGCTACGGACAAATCAGCAATACCGCCGAATTCAGATTTGAGGTTACACCGCCATATTATCGTTCAATAATTGCCTATATCCTTTATTTCTTGAGTTTTGTTGTTATAATCGTGCTTATTGTCGCGTGGAGGAACATTGTTCATGCCAAGGAAAAGCTCAAGCTCGAGAGGATTGTGGAAATGCGTACCAACGAACTTGTTATGCAGAAGGAGCAGACCGAAAAGCTTGTAAAGAAGCTGCTTCCGCAGAATACAGTGGACGAGATTCAGAAAAATGGTAACGCCAAATCGAAGAAATACGATATGGTTACAGTGTTGTTTTCTGACATTCAAGGATTTACCAAGATTGCAGCGGTTACAAACCCCGAAGAGCTGATAAAATATCTCAACGAATTGTTTGTCACTTTCGACAATATCATTGCAAAATATAATATCGAGAAGATAAAGACTATTGGCGATGCCTATATGTGTGCTGGAGGTATGCCCAACAACGATGCTACAAATCCCGTGGAGGTTGTGCTGGCTGGTATGGAGATGCAAAGGGCATTGACCGATTTCAACAATAAGCACGAGCTTAAGATGAATATGCGCCTTGGAATACATACTGGTCCTGTTGTGGCAGGTGTGGTTGGTGCGCAAAAGATTGAGTACGACATCTGGGGCGACACGGTGAACATTGCAAGCCGTATGGAGTCGCACGGCGAGATTGGTCGTGTCAACATTTCGGAAGAGACCTATCGTCACGTAAAGGAATTTTTCAATTGCGAAAACCGTGGCTTGATGGATGTAAAGAACAAGGGCGAGATGGAGATGTACTACGTGAACGGAATCCTTGAGGAGCTTTCCGAAAACGGCGACGGCATCACTCCAAACCATCTGTTCAATGTGCGTAAGCAAAGCTTGAATTTCTCGCTTATTCAGGAGGAAATTCTTGAACAGATGCAGCGCGACCTTCCCAAGAACCTTTATTATCACAACCTCAAGCACACAACCGATGCCATTTATCGTGTTACCGACATTGGCACCAAGGAGAATGTTTCGGAGGAAGACTTGTTGCTTCTGCGTTGTGCCGCATTGTTCCACGACAGCGGATTTATGGCAAGCTACGACAACAACGAGGAAATCGGTGCAAGGCTGGCGCATCAGACGCTTGCAAGGTACAAGTTCTCACGCGAGCAGATTGATATTGTAAAAGGCATAATCAACGCCACCAAGGTTCCGCAGAATCCACACAACTTGCTCGAGGAAATTATGTGCGATGCCGACCTCGACTATCTTGGTCGTCCCGACTTCATACCTATTTCGCAGAACCTGTTCCGCGAGCTTTACGAACGTGGAAAGATAGATTCTATCGAGCAGTGGAACAAGATGCAGTACAAGTTCATCACCCAGCACCACTACTTTACCGAAACCGCCAAACGTAGCGGTGAACCCGGCAAACAGCAGGTGCTGAAGGAATTGAAGGAGTTGATTTAGAAGGCGAACAGGCTTGAAGGCTAAAAAGGCTTACAGGCTACCCCAAAAACTTTAAGGTCTTTAAGAACTTTAAAGACCTTAAAGCTGGGGGAGAGTCTTTTAGCCTGTTCCTCTGTCAGCCTGTTAGCCTTTCATATAGTCCATCATGTCAAGGGTAAGGATAGTGTCAAGTTCTGCTTCGTGAGCCTTGTCGGTGCGAGTGAAAGCAGTTGCGGCAACGCCTACGCTTGCTTCCTTAACTTCGCGGATTTCAAGCACCTCGAAGAATGAATCCTTGAACTTCTTGCTGTCAAATAACGAGCCTTCTGGAGCATTTGCAGGACGTTCCAAAACAAGGAAGCTATAGGTGTCGTTTTCGCGGCCTTTCCACATTTCCTCCTTGCTGATGTGTATGTTTTCGAGGTAAGCCACAACTGGATGAATACCCGTGATGTGTGTCTGCAGTTCGTTGAGGCAGAAGCCTGCGAAACTCCGAAAATTTGTTCTCAAAATAAAACATTTCTCAAATCAAAATAATTGCCATAATTTTGTGGACTAATAAAAAATATATGGCAAACAAATATATCGACACATCAATTCTTGACAAGGCGATGCATTTTGCAATTGATGCACACGCCAATACCGAACGCCGTGGCAAGGGATTCCCATACTCGATACACCTAATGGAAGCCGTAGAAATTGCCGCAACAATAACCTCCGATCAGGAAATACTTGCCGCTACAGCATTGCACGACACAATTGAAGATACTGATGTCTCATTGGAGCAGCTGCGCGAGGAATTTGGCGACAGGATTGCTGCTTTGGTCGAAGCCGAAAGCGACAAGTTTGCAAACGGCTTTTCGGAGCGCGACAGTTGGACCGACCGCAAGAAGGCCGGATTGGTACGCCTTGCCAATTCTCCATACGATGCCAAGGTTGTGGCTATGGGCGACAAACTCTCGAATATGCGTGCCATCGCCCGCGACTACGAGCGTATTGGCGATGAACTTTGGAAAATTTTCCATGCGCCAAACGGCAAATCCGACCACGAATGGCGCTACCGTGGACTGGCTGTGGCTTTGTTCGATCTCGCCGGAACACCTGCGTACCGCGAATTTATCACTTTGCTCGAAAAGACTTTCGGACAGAAGGACTATGGTACGCCCGAAAAAATCGACATAAACGACTACATTCGCAGTGGCGAAGGCTTCAATGCCGAAAGCTACAACCATAAGGGCGGACGCACAATGATAAAGCTGTACTCCGAATCGGTGTCGCCCGAAATGCCGTTGCGCGAACTTCGCACCGCAATGAATGTTTTCCGAATGGGACTTCTTACGCCTATGCCAGGACGCTTTGTCACCGATGGCAAGAGGTTTGGTTGCGAGTTTAGTCGTGTTGTAGATAAGAAGTCGTTTGCAAGGGCAATATCCGAGAATCCCGACAGTATGAAAAGGTATGCCGCCGAATTTGCCCGTATGTGCAAGCAGTTGCATTCTACGGTCTGCAATCCTGCTGTATTCCCGTCGGCTGCCGATATGTCTTGCAAGGCAGTTGAAAATGCAGAAATTTTTACCGACGACGAGAAGAAAAAGGTTCTCGATTTTGTGAAAAGCGTACCGACAGCAACTACTTGTCTCCACGGCGACCTGCATATTGGCAATATTCTCGACTCGAGTTTTGGCAACCTATGGATAGATCTTGCCGACTTCAGCTATGGCAATCCGTTGTTCGACTTTGGAATGATGTATCTTGTCTGCCGATGCAATCCCGATGACTTGACAAAGAAGCTATACCATATCGACAATGAGGCAATGCTTAGGTTCTGGAAGTTATTTGCCTGCGAATATTTTGGTGCCGATACTCCCGAAAAGTTTGCCGAAGTAGAAAATAAACTTCGCCCGTTTGCCGCACTGAAGATGCTGTATTTCAGAATTAAGGGCTACGACAATTTCATAAGGGAAAGCTTGCTAGGATAATGCTACGCAGTTTCTGGGGGCTAAAGCCGTTTCAATGGCTGCGCCGTTTGAATGCCTTCGGAGTTTCAATGTTTCACGTTTCTGTGGCTTCGCCGTTTCTCGCTGCGCTGTTTCAATGGCTTCGCCGTTTCTATGCCTTCGGCGTTTGAATGGCTACGCCGTTTCAAGTTTCTATGTGCTTCGCACGTTTGAATGGCTTTGCCGTTTCTTTGGCTAACGCCGTTTCTAAGTTTTGGGCTTGCAGGCTTAAAGACTTTTTGACTTTTAGCCTTTCAACCCAATGGTTTCAATGGCTTCGCCGTTTCTCGCTTCGCCGTTTCTAGGTTTTGGGCTGTTTGCGAATAATAAAAAAGGAACTGAAAATAAATTCAGCCCCTTTCCAATAAAAAGCTTTTAACCTTATTCGTTTTTCTTTTTCTTCGGCATTTTTTTTCTTGCCTTTGCAGATGCGAATGCGCCAAGTATTACAACGCAGAATACGATTGCACCGTACATACATTCTATCGAAAGCATTATCAAGGCCTCGATGCCGAGGAAGAATACCAATGCAATAGCCACGCCCCATGCGCTCTTTGTGCGTACACAGTCGAGAACCATCTTAACAAGGCAGAAAAGTATCATCACTATCTGGCTGCCGAACAATACCCACGAGCAAGCCGATGCCGAAGCCTTTGCAATGTAAACTATAACGCTTGCTGCAAGTCCTGCGAGAGCAACTACTGTTCCCCATTTCCATTCTTTCCACTTCTTGCCTTCGCTAAGTCCAGCGTGTACCGACATCTGGGCGGTAACCTGCATTACAGCGCAAATCATCCAGTAAACTACCAGCACAAGTCCTACAAGGCCAAGAATTGTGAGTCCCCAGTCGCCAACTACATTGTAGTCGCAGAACCAGCCGATGCATGGTTTTTCACCATATCTGTCAACTGTTGGCAAATCAGCCATGAAGCAATAGTAATATATTGATACCAAGGTAATTCCGAACAAAGTGTAGAGAATCGGATAGAACTTGGCTTTGTCCCTGTAGCGGATTTGGAAGTTTACCAGCTCCATAAATGCAGCAATGATAAAAATGAATATCAAAAGTCCCAACGGATTGATGCCAAGTGGGTTGGAGTGATGCCAATTGACAAGCTCAGGAATGTTAGTTATTGGTGAGTCGTTAAGTCTCTCTATAAAACTCATATATGTTATATTTACATTACAGCAAGTTCAAATATCTAAGTTGTACTGCGAGAACTTGCATTAGCGCAGTACACCAATCGCGGTGCAAAAATACATCTTTTTTGTAAATTAATAAAATTATGGGTATGCTTTTCAATTTACAAATTAATATTATTGCAATACTTGCAGAATTCTGGAGCCTCGTTTTGTTGCCACATTCGTCTGAAAGCCTGTGCCTTCTTGCTATTGATGGTATTAAACACCCCATTTTCAAATACATTTCCAAAATTCATTTCTTTTGGAAAAGGTTTTGCACAGCAGGGGACAAAGTATCCATCCCAAGTGATATAATGATGATTCCAAACAAATCCGCAGTCGCGGAATTGGGACTTTTGGTCGGACAAATAACCGCTGAAACTTACACCTGCATTTTTCTTCTTATATTCGTCAAGTGTCTTTACAACCTCAGCATATTCATTTCCATAGAAGAAGTCTGTATATTGTTCTCTCTGCTCGGGAATAGATGCGAGGTTTATGCGATTAAAATTCACGTATTTGATTCCTACTTCGTTTGCGAATTCTATTACTTGAACAAGATTATGATAGTTTTCACGGGTTATTACTGTGTTAACCATAAATTCATTGTGCTTGGATTTTGACACAATCTCCTTTATGTTTGCTTTTATAACGGAAAAGTCCGTATTAGGGCGTACCGTTTCGTAAACTTTACCGATGCCGTCCACAGAAAATTGAATGCTGTCTAGAAAAGGTAGCAGTGGGAGCATCTTTTCAACGAATCCTACAAAATTTGCATTCGTAGATATAGTAGTTTGAATGCTTGGCTTTTTTGCCTTGATATATTGCAAAATTTCCAGCAAATTTGGATATAACAAAGTTTCTCCCAGTCCGGTAAGCCCGATAGATGTTAAATATGGATATGTTTCATCAATAATGGATTTTGCCTTTTCTATGGGCATAAAGCCTATATCCATTTGTTTCCCATACTGGTATTCGCGCGGACATATTATGCAGTGGAGATTGCATACATTTCCCAATTCAAGCATCAGACCTGTAGGATAAGGTTCTATAGTAGTCTGCTCCTTGTTCAGTCTGTGCCACGTCCATAAGTTCTTCAGGTATTTAAAGAATGCTTTATTTAGTCGAGTATGTTTCAATAGGTTTATCCCCATTGCTAAATGTCTGCTATTCATATCAATGTCGCTGTTTTGCTGGCAAAATTACAATTAAATTTTAATATGTCAAAATTTGAAATTCAATGAGTTGTGCCTATTGAACAATACTTTAGTTTTGACCGCAAATGATATTTTTCGCGGATTATCTATATGAATTAGAGGAAAAATTAGTTTTAAATTGAATATTAATCTTCTCTTTCTCCTGCTGGCCATGGGTTAATCTCGATTCCTGCCATCCGTGTCATACTTTCGTGTGCGATGTCGCGAACTCGCGTAAGTTCTTCCTTGCGAGGATTGTCCTTGTTGAAAAATATTGGTTCGCCGACGTGCAAGGTTACGCAAGGGATATTCTTCGAGCCAAACAGCCGATACAAGCCTTTCCGTTCGCGATAGCTATAAACTAATGGGACAACGGGGATATTGTATTTGTATGCCATTGAAAACGCCCCAAGTTTTAACGGACGAATTGGCACATACATATTCCAACGTACTGTTTCTGGAAAAATCAGGAACCATTCCTTGCGTCTATGATATTCGTCGAATGCCTCGTTGAACTTTCGCATACCAGCACGGTTTTCGGGAATTGGTATGCCACCAGCGTGACGCATAAACCAACCGTTCTTACCGTTGAAATGCTTGGCAAACATTGGAATCCAAATTCTACCGAATCGCCTAACTGCCTGATTCACACCAAAAGCATCGAAAATAAAAACGTGATTGCATACGCACATTGCACCATTTTTCAGATCCTTGCGATACTTGCTGACATTTTTTCGACCCTCTATTCTTATTCCAAAATGAAAGCGGTTCCAGAAAGCTACAAGAATCCATTTTACGAAAAAACCTAATATGTCGTTCAGTTTGAAGCTAAACGAATTGTCAATATATGGGAAATTTTCATCGAATTGATATTTTCCCTTCGACGAATCCTCGACTTCCACTTTCAGTAGCCGACGAAACGGGTCGTCGGTTGGATATTCCATTCCAACATCGGGGATATAAACTCCTTTCTTAACCTTAAATGTGCCGTATTCCATTTATTTTATTTTTATGGCAAACATACAAAAAGTTTGCAACATATTGGATTATTACAACAATTTCTTGCATTTTGCACTCGGCGATGTCAGCGAAACTGAAAAGCAGTTTTTCTGTGTGGCAAGTAATTGGTCGCCAAAATGTGATAATGGACAATAGTATTGTTTTTCAAAAAGTACTATCTTTGCCCTTGTAAAAACAAATAATTATGAAGAATTTTTGCTCAATAATCATTCTGCTTGCTATTTGTTTGGGTGCATTTGCGCAAGAAACAATCGTTAGCTTTTCGGGAAAACTTAACGGCTCGGAATCCTGTCGTCTGGATAGCGTTGTGGTTACAAACCTTGAAAGCCACTGGTCTGAAACGGTGGTATATCCCGATTCGGTCATAGTCCTTTCTGTCAGAATGGGGAGTGATGTCATGATTGCCGAGAGCCAAGGATTATTGCAAAATGTGCCTAATCCGTTTAACGGAGAAACCCGAATCGAACTCTCTGTTTTACATTGCGAGAATGTAAGTCTGCGCTTGCTTGATGTGACAGGGAAAGTTTATGCACAATATGATGGCAGGCTTAACGAAGGAACACACGCTTTTGTTGTTTCGGCGACGAAACCGCAGACCTATATCCTTAATGCAGTTGTTGGCGAGAAGTCGTATTCGATAAAGATGGTAAATGTCGGTGATGGAGGCTCCTGCGGTATCGAATATGCTGGATTGTCTGGCAATATCACGACAAAATTGACTTCGAGCAATGAATTTCATGTTGGCGACAATATGTGCTATGTGGGTTATGCGACAATTGGCGGAATTGCTGTGCCTAGTATCATAGTTGTTCAGCGTCAGCAAGAAAATGAGGATTTGGTGTTGAATTTTTATTATCCTGGACAAGGAACTCTGAATGGACACGACTGGGTTGACCTCGGTCTGCCTTCCGGTACGCGCTGGGCAACCTGCAATGTTGGTGCTTCCTCGCCAGAAGGTTACGGAACATATTTCGCGTGGGGAGAAACCTTCAATAAGGCTATGTACGACTGGGACACCTATATATATTACAATGGCTCGTCATTTACAAAATATAATGATTCCGACAATCTGGTTGTTATTCAGCCTTCCGATGATGCGGCAACCATAATCTGGGGCGATGGCTGGCGGATTCCGACAATGGATGAATTGCAGGAATTGTTTGAATACTGCAATCACAATTGGACTGTCAACGGACTGATTCTTACTGGTTGTAATGGCAATACGATTTTCCTTCCCGCTTCTGGCGACCGTTGCACTAGCAATGTGTACAATGTAGGCATTGAAGGTTATTACTGGCTAAGTTCTCTGGATTCAGAATCTCTTTATTATGCATACTATTTGTTTTTCAGTTCGAACAGGCTATATTTGAGCAGTCTTTATCGTTTTTATGGCTTGTCTGTGCGTGCGGTTTGCTCGCCAGAAAATTAACGCTAAATAATAGTGTTGTTTTTCAAAAAATACTATCTTTGTCCTTGTAAAAATAAATAATTATGAAGAAATTTTACTCAATAATCATTCTGCTTGCTATTTGTATGGGAGCATTAGCGCAGGAAATAACTTTGCGTTTTTCTGGGCGTGAATTTCCAAGTCCAGAATACTGCCAGTTGGATAGTGTTGTCGTAACAAATCTTACTCGCAATTGGACAGAAACTATTGAGTTCCCTGACACCATAATAGTACTTACCGTTATTGCTGGTATTTCCCCCAATGTGGAGGCTATGCAGAGGCTTGGGCAGAATACTCCTAATCCGTTCCACTGTGAAACTCGGGTGGAACTATCGGTGTTGCAGCATGATGATATTCGTATGCAACTGCTTGATGTGTCAGGTAAATTGTATGCAGAGTATAGTGCTACGCTTGATGCTGGGGTACATACATTTCAAATATATGCAGACAAGCCGCAGACCTATATACTTAATGCGGTTGTGGGCGGTAGTTCATATTCGACAAGGATGGTAAATGTCGGCAAAGGATGTGGAAGCGGTATAAAATATGTTGGTACTTCCAACTATATTATGGCAAAACAAACATCTGTTAATGAGTTCCATTTGGGTGACAATATGCGTTATGTTGGCTATGCAACTATTGATGGCGATATTGTTGTAAGTTCTATGTCTCAGAATCTGGCTGCAAGTCAGGATTTAATTCTAGAATTTATGCATTATACAACTCATGGCTATTTGAATGGGCATGAATGGGTTGATCTTGGTCTGCCAAGCGGTACTCTTTGGGCTACTTGTAATGTAGGGGCAGAAAAACCAGAGGATTATGGCAATTATTATGCATGGGGAGAAACAACAGTCAAAGAAACTTACGATTGGACTACATACATATATTGTAATGGGAACGAAACTTCAATGACAAAGTATTGCAGTGATGAAGATTTCGGCTACTATGGTTTTGTTGATGATTTGATTACTCTTGAGGCTTTTGATGATGTGGCTTCTGCTAATTGGGGGCAATTTTGGCGTATGCCTACCGATTTAGATTTTGTCGAATTGAAAAATAACTGCGATGTAACAGACATTACTTATAACGGAGTGTTGGGGTACTTGTTCACTGGGTCTAATGGCAATAGCATTTTTCTGCCTGCTGCTGGTGGTCGATATAACAATGAAATTGATGATGGTCCTGTTGGCTATTATTGGTCGGGTTCGCTTTGTACTGCGTTTCCTTGCAAAGCTTGGAATCTTGTTTTAGATTTGGGGTATTGTCATGTTGACGCATATATTCGGCAATATGGGCATTCTGTTCGTGCAGTTTGCTTGCCACAAAACTAACGCAGCGGCATGCTAAAGTTGCGGAAATGTTCTAATACAAAATTATTTTCCTATCTTCGCACTTGTAATTTTACAAATAGTTTATATGACAGAAAAAAAAGGTCCAACTGAGATTTTGGTAAAATATGACTTGCCACAAGGATGGGAAAACGAAACAAAGTTTTCGTTCGAGCATCTTTCCGAGTTGGTGTCAAAAATTCATAATTCGGCTTTCACGGCTACAATGAAGGCCGTAAATCGGTTTGCTACGATAAGGAATTATGTCATAGGCTTCTATATTGTGGAGTACGAACAACACGGAAGTGACCGAGCAAAATATGGTGACAGGTTGCTGAAACGATTGGCTGAGAAAGTGGACAAACGAGGCATTAATGAAACGCTTTTGCAGAATTGTCGTCGTTTCTATTCGTTATATCCACAAATACAAAGTTATTTGATAGAACAGAAATATGCGACAGCGTCGCAGAAATCAATTTATGCGACGCCGTCGCATATTTCTTTGCAAATTGGTGCGATAACATCGCACCAATCTGTAAAAAGTCCGATGCTGACGGACAAATTTACGACTCCCGCAGAAAAAATCATTTCCCAGTTATCTTTTTCACACATAAGAGAAATAATGACTGAGGAAGACCCGCTCGCACGCTTCTTTTATGAAACGGAGTGTATCAAATGTTGTTGGAGTGTTAAGGAACTACGCAGGCAGATTTCAACCAATCTGTATTTTAGGGCGGGAGTAAGTGAAAAGCCGGAACTGCTTCTGGCGAATACGCAAATCAATAGGGAACCTGCGTTGACAATAAATGAACCGTTTTCATTGGAATTCCTAGGTTTGCGTCCCGAAGCATTTACTGAAAATGATTTAGAAAACGCACTGATAACGCATTTGCAAGATTTTCTGCTTGAAATGGGAAAAGGTTTTTGTTTTGAGGCACGACAAAAACGGATGATTATAGATGATGAATATTATTTTACCGACCTCGTTTTCTACAATCGTGTTCTGCATTGCAATGTCATAGTAGAGCTTAAAGATGATGAGTTCCGTCACTCCGATTTGAGCCAATTGAATGCTTATGTGTCTTATTTTAAGGAAAATGAGATGAATGAGGGTGATAATCCGCCTGTCGGAATTTTGCTCTGTACGCGAAAAGGAAAGAAAATGGTTGAATATGCTCTCGCAGGTATGGATAATCATATTTTTGTTTCCACATATCAGTTATCGCTTCCTGATAAGAAAACTCTTCAGGATTTCTTGTTAAGGGAAACTCAACAAGATTCCATTCCAGACCAAAAATAATTCCTATCTTCGCACCAATGATTCTAAATGGTCCAACATATAAGACAATTTTGCATAACTGCTTGCAGCACAAGCGACAACTTGCAGTTTTGATAGACCCTGACAAGCAGTCGGCGAGCGAAACTGCAGCGTTTGCTCGAAAAATTGAGGCTTCGAGTGCCGATTATGTGTTTGTGGGTAGCAGTTATATGCTCGGAAACCTCGACAAATGCATCGAAGCGATAAAGGACAACACGCAGAAGCCGGTCATTATTTTCCCAGGACACGCAAGCCACATTTCCGAAAAGGCTGACGCCATTCTTCTGCTCTCGCTCATTTCGGGACGAAATCCAGAATTTCTCATTGGAAACCATGTGGTTGCGGCGGCTTCGCTTATGCAGATGGACATAGAGGTCATAAGCACAGGTTACATTCTTGTCGATGGTGGCAAGACGACCTCGGTGGAATATGTCAGCAATACGCGACCAATTCCTGCCGACAAGCCCGAACTTGCCGTTGCAACTGCCGTGGCTGGCGAAATGCTCGGTCTTTCGATGACTTATTTGGAGGCTGGCAGCGGTGCGCTGAATCCAGTGTCCGACAAGATGGTGACAGCGGTGCGCAAAACGACAAAAACTCCGCTGATTGTCGGTGGCGGACTTAGAAATATTGAAACTATAAATCAAAAATACGAAGCGGGAGCCGATATTGTAGTCGTCGGCAACGCATTCGAAAACAAAGAATTACAGATAAATCAATTTTAAGATGACAGCACAGGAAGATGTAAAGAAATTTGGCTTCGTAAAACAGCCAATCGACAGCAATATCGACTTGAAATCGGAGATTCTCCGCATGAAAAAGGAAAAGAATGCCGTAATTCTTGGGCATTTCTACATAAATTCCGAATTGCAGGACATCAGCGACTATGTAGGCGATAGCCTCCAGTTGGCTCAGATGGCAGCCAAGACCGATGCCGAAATAATTGTGTTCCTTGGTGTTAACTTTATGGGTGAAACTGCAAAAATCATCTGCCCCGACAAGAAAGTTATAATTCCCGACCTCAATGCTGGCTGCTCGCTTGCCGATTCGTGCCCTGCCGACGAGTTCGCCAAGTTTATTGCCGAACATCCGGGACATACTGTTGTTTCGTACATCAACACCACGGCAGCCATAAAGTCGATGACCGACATTACTGTTACCTCGTCAAATGCAAAGCAGATTGTAGATAGCCTGCCTGCCGATGAGAAGATAATCTTCGGTCCCGACAAGAACCTTGGCGGTTACATCAACGCGCAGACCGGCAGGAATATGGTGCTGTGGAATGGAGCCTGCCACGTACATCGCCGTTTCGACCTTGAGGCAATCCTGAAACTCAAGGAGGAGCATCCCGGAGCAAAGATTATTGCTCATCCCGAGTGCGAAAAGCCGGTTGTCATTGTCGCCGATTTCGTTGCAAGTACGGCTGGCTTGCTGAAGTATGTCAAGAACAACGATGCGAAGGAATTTATAGTTGTTACCGAATCGGGCATTCTGCACCAGATGCGCAAGGCTGTTCCCGAAAAGACCTTGATTCCTGCACCGGCATTGGATTCAACCTGCGGATGCAACGATTGCAACTTTATGAAACTTAACACTTTGGAAAAACTTTACAACTGCCTGAAATACGAAATGCCCGAAATTACCATTCCCGAGGATGTTCGCGAGAAGGCCTATCGTCCGATAAAGAGGATGCTTGATGTTTCGGCAAAGTTGGGATTGTAAAAAACAGCGTTGATTACGACATAAAGATGGTATCCAACAGGTTAGTGTCATTAACCAGTTCAAATTTGAAGCCATCGATGGCAAGATTCCATTGATGCAGAGTGCGTTCAGGCACTTGCCTTTATGAAGGGAATCAACAATTTATATTATTATGAGCAAGAGGAATAAAAGGGAAATGGAATAGCATTAAATGACTGGAATGGCATTGTATTAAGGACAAAGTGGATTATGACAAAACAAAGTATCTGTAATTAATAAAGATTATATAGCGATACTAACGGATGATAGTCTTTGTATAGGAGAAGATTGGAAAATAAAATGTAATAATATGACAACAGAATCAAAATCACCAATAGACAATTTATTTTCTCAATTAATGGGTTATATACCAGATAAAGCTGGGCAGGCTTTTGAAATCATATCATCAGCTGTATTATCTATTGTCCTGAATAAAGATGGAAAACTAAATCAATACATAGAAGGTCTAAGTGGTAGTAGATATCAATTGGACGGTATAATAGATTCATCTCTAATGGTTGAAGCGAAGGATTATACCCATAGTAATGCAAAAGTTGGTCGTGGAGACTTGCAAAAAATGCAAGGTGCTCTAACCGATTTACCTGATATTACAAAAGGTCTATTTACATCAGCCACAAACTATACAAGAGAAGCAATACGATATGCTGAAGGTAGCGAAACGAATAGACGGCAAAAAAAGATTGTTCCTGTAACCATTCGCCCAATTAAAGACGAAGATGAAACTGGTCGAGTAAAAAAAATTATTATAAATATAAATTCTGTATATCCTGATTTTCAAAAAGGAAGATACACTGTTATTTTTTCTGAAGGAGAAGAGGAAAGACTTAACAAAATGATTTCCCAAGAGGATAAAAATATTAGCGAAAAAACAATCTCCTATCGTATTGACAAATTTTATGACGACCATTTTAATATTATGTACACTCTCCATGATTTGCTATCTACCCAATATCCACAATATTCGTATGACGATACAAGTATTAATACATGTTTTTTTATTGATGCTTTCATTATAATACAAGATAAGCCATATAAAATAAATGGTATTAAATTTGAGGATGTCCCAATTGTTAAAGATAATATCTCCTTTTCAATCACACCAAATGGAAACGCAACAATTCTTGTCGAATCAAATAAGTTAGGAATAAACAAATTAATAACAGATACTGATTTAAAAGCAGCTATAAATAGATTATATCCCAAAAACGGAAACTGACCTTGCTGTTGGTAAAGAGGGAAAAGTAAATAGAATATATTATGATGTCACTTAGAGATTTCTTTGAATACGAAAAAGAAGCAATAGGCTTACTAAAAGAAAATATCAAAAAGAATAACGATGAAACAATCAAAACTCATTATCCATTTGAGTACTTTGATTGTTTGTATAACTTTGACTTGGTGCTACTAAAAGGAAATATATTAAAAGATATATATATAATCAAAACGCAATCATCAATTTACTCAAATTATAATTTCATAAAATCTCTACTAGAAAAATACAAGAAAATAACAAATGCCGATGTACATGTTGCTTATATAGATAATGATAAAAAACTGCAAATTAAAGGAATAGATAATTTCACCAAAAACAACACGAAACAAAATATCCAAACAATAAAAACATTTACAGATTTTTATAATGAGATTAAAAATAATTGCAATGTATTTTATGATGGTCAATATTTTTTTAGAGGACACTCTATGGATAGTTTCAAACCGATTCCAAGCATATTCAGAGATGATAATATAAAACACGAAAGCCAAATGTATCACGAAGCAATACGAAAAATGCCATTCGAATTCACAGAGGATATGAGTACATTTGACAAACTAGTAAAAATGCAACATTATGAATTGCCGACTCGTTTGCTTGATATTACGACCAATCCATTGGTAGCTTTGTTCTTCGCTTGCAAAGAGAATGAAAATGAAGATGGAGAGGTGCTGATTTATCCAATTATGAATGAACAAATCAAATACTATGACAGTGATTCTGTGTGTATATTGTCCAATTTAGCGAAACTTTCTACAAATTTTATATTCAGTAAAGACAAAGATTATTTAGTCTATGACATAAAACAAGATAAAGCTAGTTTTAATGGGAAGTATTTGAAATCAGAGGATACCAAAAAAGTTTTTTGTGTAATGCCAAAACTAAACAATGAAAGAATTGTTCGTCAACAAGGAGCATTTTTTATCTTTGGAATGGGGGCGTCAAAAGACAAGCCAGCTACCTTTTACGATCAACCAATAAAAATACGAATAAATGCAAAGAGTAAAAAAGACATATTAAAAGACCTTCGGATTCTAGGTGTTAACGAAGCTACATTATTCCCCGAGACTAACAAAATATTAAAGCAGATAAAAGTGGAATTAAGTGGGAAATAAACAAATTTACAATCATTATTATTGCGAAGATAGGAAACTGGACAAATATTGTTATGACTAAATATATTAACAATAATAAAACAGAACGAATAGGAGTTCATAAGGTAGCATTAATTCTATCCGAAATGGGATTTATATTTAGAGAAACGTCAAATTCAGATACAGGTGTTGACGGACAAATAGAAGAAATAGACGATAAATATAATGCTACTGGACGCATTATGGCTGTTCAAATAAAATCAGGAAGTTCATATTTGTATGACAACGGAAATAAGTGGAAATTTTATGTTGATGAAGCACATAAAAACTATTGGAGATTGTTCCCTATCCCAGTAATGCTATTAATACATAATTCTAACGATGGAAATGTTTATTTCATAGATGCTAAGTATGTCTTAAATGCAACAGGGAATATTGATATTCCTAAAAAAAATGTACTATGCGAAGAAAATAAAGAGGAGTTCTTAAAAACAATAGGTGGCAGTTTAAAATATAGCGATATAGAAAGTGTTTTTCTATATATGCTCAAAAAAAGGAGTTATGACATATCTTTCCCTGTTTCATTTTTGGAATTATTTATTTCTGGCCTCACAAACCTGTGCAATGACCTATTCTTCGACGTGTCACTTAGTACCGATATTGCTGAGGTAAATTGTGAACTTTCTGGAACATCTATAGATCATGAATTTTTATGGGAATACATTAAATTTATCGTAAAAGAGAATCTTGCAGAAATAAATTTTCATGCTTGTCTGAATAGCTATGAAGAAAGAGAGATACAACCTAGATTTATAGCACCTTTAACATTTAGGGGAAAACAATTATTGGATTATATTACTCAATTAGAAAAACAGCATTTAGACGAATGTGATATTTCTATAGTTTGTGAAAGTTTTGTGAGACTTCATTTCGACTACTATTCTGAGAAAAGATTGAAAAGATTAACTAAATTACAGTCATTGCTATTGGCTAAGATGGAAAAAAAAGAAAAGAATTTACATACCCGTCCTGCTCAGAAATAAACATCAGAAACAATCCAACCTTTGCAAAATTATAATTACACCTTACCGTATTTACCCCGAATCGGTCATCAAAAGGTTATTTTGCTAGGCCATACCTGCAACCGACTGACTCATAAGTTATTACAAGTACATTTTTCTAATGGCGGTCATTTGAAAAAAATGAATTGTAAATGCATGTATAATAATTGTTTACAAGGATAATTATAACTTTCTATATTTTTTTTACGACCGATTTGGGTTTAAACTATATGTGAAATAGTTTCTTACTTTTTTCCAAAACATTTTCCTCTTATTCATATATAGGTATTAAAAAAATCTTTATATTTGTCCCGTCAAATGGCAGTTGCTGTTTGACAGACATATTTGATTAACGATGATTCGCGCTATAGCGTGGATTGTTGTATCTACATCTTTCTCTTAAGGTAATTCTCACAACCTCTGTCAAAAGAAGTGGTATATCAGTGCCACGCTTCTTTTGTGTGTTTTATTGCCCGTTTGGTGCTGTCGGGTGCAAAAATAACTAACAAAACCGTCCACAGATGGCTCTTGACACAACAAAAATAATCTTGACACAACTTGAACCATTTTGGTACAACTTGAACGAACCGAGTGTATATTAAGGACTTATCTTTGCGAAATATTTATTAATAATTAAATTTTAAAGAATATGGTAAGAATTTTTAAATTATCGTGGTTGATTATGGCAGTAGCCATTAGTTTGATTTGCTTTTCATGTGGGAATAGCAATGACGGAAGTAAGAGTAATGTTGAACGCAATAATGATCGCATTACGAATGAACCTGCTAATAAAATAGACAAGGATTCATTGGATGCAATATCGCAATTGTTTGATAATGCGTTTTACAAAGAGCAAATTCAATATGTAGCAAAAGAAAATTGTCGTATTTCTGATTATTTTACAATAGGAAAAGGAGAGATAATCGGATATGGCGGTAAAGAAAGTGAACATGATGGTAATACATACAAATCATCTGATAGTAAATATCATTACTTTAGACCTTATGGAGATTCTCCAGACTTCAAAATAGAAAAGTCAAAAGTTGAAGTTAAGACAAAAAAGATATATGCTGTTTCTTCAAATGTCTTGGAAAAATGGACGGCAGTTTTTGAGAATTCAAAAGGAGAAACAGCTAGAATGTTTAAAATTGACTATAATGGTCATAGAATAGAATATGGGTATAAATGTGTGCTATTGTTAGATAATGAAAAAGAAAGTTCTGGAGTCTATTTCGGAAGTGATGACCAATTAAATGATTATGAAAACAATGTGTATTATGCTCTTAGTGATTATTGTACGATGCAGTTGGAAAATTCTGATTTTAGCGGAAAATATTATAAAGGCAACAAGCTACAATGCAATTTATATAATGAGGGAACTATTGGATATGAATACGGAAGTCCCATTTCCTTTGATGCCGAGAATAAGAAAATAAATTTTAGCGGAACAGAATATGATTTCAAAGGATTGATTAGAAACAATTAGATTTTAGGAATATGGCATTAATTACTTGCCCCGAATGTGGGGAGCAAATATCAGACAAGGCAAGAATTTGTCCTAAATGTGGTCTGCCTTTAAAATTAGACACCGTTAGACATTCGGAATGTACAGAAAAAAGGGGTAATACAAGAAGGTGGAAAGCAATAGTGGAAATAGTAGCAGGTGTAACCGTGTGTGCTACTATAATATTGGGTATAATGATCTCTGGCGTTTTTTCTAATTCTTCTGATTCCGATAATATTGCGGGCAGCAAAAAGGACAATACAATAAATGGACACGAGTATGTTGATTTGGGACTTTCGAGTGGCTTGCTATGGGCCACTTGTAATGTCGGGGCAACAATGCCAGAAGAATATGGCGAATACTATGCTTGGGGAGAAACGGTATCAAAAAGCAAATACATGTCTGAAACTTATAAGTTTGCAGATGAGTCAAATCACTATTTGTGTACCGAATCCCCAAGTGTTTTGCCACCTAATTACGATGTGGCATCTGTTTGTTGGAGTGGTGAATGGCGGATGCCCACATTTGAAGAATTTAACGAGTTGGCAAATGACTGCAAATGGGAGTGGGTGACTTTGAACGGGCATAATGGATATAAAATTACAGGTTCAAATGGCAATTCTATTTTCCTGCCCGCTGCTGGCAGTAGAGAAATGTATGCCTATGTCGGTTGTGGAGGAAGTTTCGAATATGCTGATGACGATTATGCTGGTGTAAAGGGAAAATACTGGTCAAGTACAATTAATTGTATTGATAATACTCGTGCTTGCGCTTTATCTTTTGACTCAAGTTTTTATAAAATTCAAAATCGAGGCGGTGGCGAATTTAGGTATATTGGATATACTATACGCCCTGTCATTATGTTGAAGAAAGATTAAATTATGGCATTAATTACTTGCCCCGAATGTGGGGCGCAAATATCGGACAAGGCGGAATGCTGTCCAAAGTGTGGCATCCCGATGAAAGAAAATGATGAAAATGTTTCATCTTGTGATAATAATGACAATGTGCAGAAAAAGAAAATGCTCGTCTGGATAATAGGTATTGTTGTAATGTGCGTTATAGCACTATGTATTGTGTATGCAACGACAAGGTCTGCAGAAGAAATTGTTTCTCACGAAACAGAATTTGAGACAGAAGACAATGTAGAGCATGATTTCAAAGAAACATTGGATTCCGATGCCATTGTTGCAGAGATTTCCAATTCTAATACGAAAAAATTGTACTATTTGGATAATAATGACGGAATGAACAGATTAATGTCATATAATTATAAAACAGGTACAGCTAAAATGATATTCGAAACAG
This sequence comes from uncultured Bacteroidia bacterium, assembly GCA_902762455.1. Taxonomy (GTDB): domain Bacteria; phylum Bacteroidota; class Bacteroidia; order Bacteroidales; family ML635J-15; genus Bact-19. The sequence continues at coordinate 31,927 of CACWOG010000005.1, forward strand.
CATTGTCATTACTAAGTTGGAAACTTGCTGGCGATAGATTGTTTTACATAATTTATAATGGTGGTAATGGAAGTAAAATAAAAGATATTAGCTATTTGGATACAAATGACGAGTCAACCCATTATATTACAACATGCTATGAAGCAAAATTTGAAGGCAATAATATTTTGAACATAACTGAAATGATTACAACAGACACAAGAGGTGCTCATTGTGACTGGGAATATGACAAACGGGAGTATTCTTTAAATTTATATGCAAGCGAAGAGGAGTTTAAGAGAATAATAAATGAGCAACAAAAAATAGAAGAAGAATACGAACAGCAGCGTAATCATCAGCAGTTCGAGGGAGATGGTCCCGACTGGCTACAAGGCACTTGGTATGCCTATATGTATGATGATTACGGCAATTACATTGGAAATATGACCTATGTATTAAACAAAGGAACAATGACTACGTATATTAATAATGAGTATGTCCAGACTATGCCGTATTTATATTCTAGTGACAATGGTTCTATTTTGCTTTTCGATAGAAAAGGCAATGCAGCTGGGCTAATGTACACAAAAAACAAGCGACTGATAGGCAACGACGGAACAATATTTTCAAAAAAATAATATTTGAAAATATATGATGAAACTTAACACGGCATTGAATACAAGTAGGGTTTTCATTGGTTTCCTGCTGGTAATAATTGCTTCCAAGCCAATATTTGCCCAGAAATGGGTAGATATGGGCGTAAAGTCTGACAATGGTCAGCCATTGTACTGGGCAGATGGTGACTTAATAAAAGAAGATGGAAATTTTAGGATTGGCGAATATTCGGAAATCGGAACGGCGTTCTACTGGGGCGACCCTAATGGCGGGACGAATGCTGCCATTGGTTCTAATATTCCAAATATAGTTGGAAACAAAAAATATGATGTAGTATCGGCAAATACCGAGTATCCCAATCGTATGCCATCTAGATCTGAATTTATGAGGTTACTTAAAAATTGCAAAATTAATATTGAAACTTTTTATATAGAAGGCAAACGGTTGCCAGTTAATCCCAACGATTACAGTTGGATATATGGAATGTGGTGCGAGCCTGTCGATTTTACAGGGTCTATTAATAGTATTGCAGCGGCAATAAATGGAGCAGTTAAATATGCAATAAGTTTATATCGAGACAATACATATAGATACATTGAAGATATTTCCGATTTTTCTGGTACTAGTACACGAAACTGGGTGGGAACTTATAAACTGGATAAAGAAAATAATGTAATAGTGCTTTATAAAAATGGTAGGGAATGGGCTTTTATCAGGTTCTCTTTAAGTATGCGTACGATGACAAGAAATGGTAAAAGCCTAAATAAGAGCGGAGGAGTGTATGAGTACGAAGCCACTACCTATATTTATTGTGCAAAATTAACAAGTAATATTAATGGAAATGTGCTATATTTTGCGCTTGACAGGAAAAAAGGAGAACGAACAAAAGAAGTTTCTAAAGAACAGTTGTCTTATTGGACTGGTTCTGCTGATAAAAATAATAGTAAAAATGCATACGGATGCATCATCAGTGATAATTTATATTCTTTAAGTAGAGCTTCATATTGTAAGGTGCGACCCGTTAGGGATTATGCCTATAGGGATGTAAGAAATTATAATCCTGATTTCGGTTTTATAATGTTTGAATGTTCAAATAAGGAATTTGACGGTACTGAAATATATGTGGATGGAAAGAAAATTCCCGAAAAATTAAAGGATGGGCTTGAGATTCTTGTTGGAAGTGGAAGCAAGGAAGTTTTGATAAAAACACCGTCAAAATGGTATTCCGACCAAACTAAGAAAGTTACCGTTGCGTACCGAGAAAACACTACAGTAAAGGTTGACTTGCCGCCAAAATTTTCCAATGTTAAAATTACCGCTGGCAGTATCTATGATAGTATATCCGTTGACAATGAATTTGTTGGCAAAGGGAAATGGGAAGGACGGTTGATGTATGGTTCACATAATGTTGAAAGCCGAAACATATATTATCATCCACATTCTATGAAAATAGATGTACAAAAGAAGGGGGCTGTAACATTTCAAGTTCCAGCTTTAAAACGAAAAACTCTTGATATAGACATAGATTCGAAACCGCAAGGAGCAAATGTAACTTTTGATGGAAAAAATCTCGGAACAACACCATTGAAATTGAATAACATTCCTGCTGGTAGTACCAAAACTTTGGAAATCAGCAAAAAGAATATGACACCATATAAATGTCAACTAACTTTTGATGAAGTAAAAATTAAAAATGTTCAAGATGTTGAATTGCCTTCTTATTATGTAGGAGAATCGGAATTGTCAAACAAAGGCAATCTGGATATTGGTGTAAAATTAAATCGTATGCACATGAATATTTTCGATTATAAGCCTATTTCCAGGAAACGCTTTTTCTATGCGGATTTATTGGCATGTGGAGATTACATTGGAGAAAATAAATCTTTGTCATTCGGCGGCGGAATTAACATTGGTATCTATTTCCGCAGGTTGCCGTTTAATTTGGAAACAGGATTTAGGGTTACTAATACTGACTCTTGGATGACATTAAGATTTGGGTATGGTTTTGTTATAAAAGGCGATATGAGGATTACTCCTCAGTTTGGGTTAGAAAATCTTACGTCAAAGCGCGATTACCTCACTATTGGCGCAAAGCTTGAATACGGCATATATAATTTTATTTCTGTAGGTATTACTCCGTCATGGTATATTATTAGCAACTCCAGTCAAATAGACGCATTTGTATCTTTTTTCTTCCCAACGAGAATGACATGTTCGGAATACAAGTTGGCTAAAGATTACAGCAGTGCAGGATATAAATCTGAAAAAGAAACTAAAAATGAAAAACAACG
>CACWOG010000006.1 GCA_902762455.1 uncultured Bacteroidia bacterium
TAACAGTCACTTCCGGTTGCTCGTAAACATTAAGCACTAACGTTACAATACTGTCGCAGTGGTTTTCGGTCTCTAGGGCAATTTCGTATGTTCCAGCCTCTGTATATTGTTCACCGTTGTACTCGTATGGCAATTCGCTCGGGCAGATAGAAATTTCCTCGGTGATGGCGACAGAATGCACGATTGTCAAGTTTAGTGTAACTATGCTGTCGCAACCGTTGGCATTTTCGAGTTCGAATATAGGTTCGTTGGTCGATTCGGTGTAGGTTATGCCATCAATCCAAGTGTAGGAATCACAAGCAGTAACCACGTCGGTTCCGAATGTTGCCTCGTTTACCACAACGGTTATACTTACGGTATTGTCGCAGCCAGTCTCGGTGTTCGTTACTGTAAGGCTGTATTCTCCAGCATAATCGGATGTTGCCTCACGTATCTCAATATAATCTTCGTCTGACGAAAAGCCGTTTGTGCCAGACCACGAATAAGTATATTCGTCGCCAGTTGACGAGCCTTCGACAGTGAGTATCATTATTCCACCATTGCATACCATAGTTGTCGAAGCACTTGCAACAGCCTCGGGGCGAACAACAGTTGTTCCTATTGTTGCTTCAGCGCTCTTTTGGCACATACCATTGCTTACCGTAACAACGTAGTCTCCTTCCATAAGGTTTTCAAAGACAGGACTTTCCTGGAAGTTTTCGCCATCGAGAGAATATTCGTAGCCATCTCCTACTGGCGAAGTCACCGATATGGTGCCATTTCCACTTCCCGAACAATTTGTATTTGGTGTAGTTGAAACGACAGGAACCTGTGGATATGAATGTATGGTAAGGTGAAGTGTTTCAGTAATATAGCAACCATCTTCAGACATATATCCTCTTGACCAATTACCAGATTCATAATATGTGTATCCATTATGCAAATAACTTCCGCAGGCTTCTGCATAAATATCAATTTGGTCGCCAGTCACATAGAGCCTTAATGTTACAATGCTGTCGCAACCAGTTGTGGAATAGAACCTTCGTGTATATTCACCAGATTCGGTATATGTTTCATTTCCATATACTGACTGCCAAACATATTCGTAGCATACTGTATCGTAAATATATGTGGTATCTGGCGAATAATTTATTGTAAGGTGAAGTGTAACGATGCTGTCGCAACCTGCGGCGGTCTGCAAGGTGTCGGTGTAGTCGCCACTGAGCGTGTAGGTGTTTCCGTGCCAATCGTAACTGTTGCACGTCGATATTGGAGGCAAGTCTGTCTGCAAAGGCAAAATTTCAAACATCGGTGAATTTTCCGCCAGCACAAGTTCGTAGTTGCCATCAGCCTCGAGAGTGCCGAGAGTGTAGTTGTATGTTCCGACCGATTCGCCTTCCTCACGCGACAATTCTCCGCTTACATTAATGTTGTCAGACAACGAGTACTGCAATGTCGGGTCGGTCTGACCGCAATTCTTGTGCTGGTTTGCCGATGGAGTTACCGTTACGGTTCTTGCTGTTACCACAATTGAAATGTTGATTATGCTGTCGCAGCCTCCGTTGTTGTGGAATGTCCACTGCAAGTCGAATTCACCGGCATTATCGAAAACTACGGTGCTGTCGCGATATGTAAACGACTGACCGAGTTCTACTGTTGCAGTTGTACTGCCAATCTGCTGAGGTGTTACTGCTACGTTATGCGTGTCGCTTGCACGGCAGGTTGCCGAATTGCGGAAATTAATCAAATCCGAATACCTGAATGCAACCACCGGACGAACAACGTGCGACTCAGTCTTGGAATTATACGCGGTAGCCGTTCCCAAAGAACACCAAGCGCTGTTCTCGTCTTTTTCCGTAACCGACCAGTAACGAGACGATTCATCTATTTCGGTGCCGCCAAGCATATTTATCGCATAGTTTACATTTGTAATATTTGTCGCTAAAGTATATAATTCGCCTTCGGCCGGCAGATACCAGTCGTCGCCTTTGGTGCGAGCCTTCAATGCTGCGATGTAGTCGGCTTCGGCAGGAGTTGGTCGTGAATTGTTGTAGGCGACAAGAGCATCCGTCATCGCCTTGCCGTTCATCTTGGTTCGTGCATCGTTGTAGGTTGCCGCATATTCGCTAGTGGTAAAACTCGATGTTCCCCACGGAATGCTTGCATATTCGTCAAGGGAAACGACACGTACCGAATCGGCGTTGGTCGAATACACAACACCGATAGCCTCCAAGTTCTGAAATTCGGCTTCCATCCATTGCGACGGTCTTACAACTATGTTGTTGCTTGTCACGATGTCGCCGACGAACACATTGCCCGAACTTGGCGCAACGCCCGATGTCTTAACCGCATTTACTCCAAACTGCGCATTTTCGTAAAGAGCAGCCGTAGAAATTGTATTTTCGGTTCCGATGACCACATTGTTTACGGCGTTGTACCACGAGTATGTCACCATTTCGCTGCTGCTCGGAGTGGCAAGCAGTGTAGCGTTTTCGCCGTAGCAAACAGCATTGTCGCCACTAATGGAGACAGAGAATTGTGGTGCAACGTTGACCGTTATACTTCCAGTTCCTGTGCAAGCACCGCCACTGACACTTACAGCGTAAGTTGTCGGTGCCGTAAGGTTTGACGTGGTGAACGTACTTCCCGTTCCAAGATGGTTTGCAGGATTTGACGGCATATACCACACGTATTCAAGGTTTTCGTCATCGGGAACACTCAAAGTTTCAGAAGTGTTGTAGCAAACGATTCCGCCACCATTTATTGCCACATCGGTTTCAATTACGGAAATATCAAACGACTGGCTCGACGAACAATATCTTTCCACCTGCTCGAAATATTGTCCAACCATAACCGAATACGGATGTCCTTCGGTAACATTTGTCAAGGTAAGCGAACTTTCCGTGCCAATCGGCGTATTAGGATTCTGTTCGTCTCTCCACGAATAAGTAAAACTGCCTGCCCCGTGGGTGACAGAGATTTCGGTATTCAAACCCATACACACGAGCATATTTCCAGCCAATGCATATTCGGGTTCAAGCACGTGGACACTTACACGCACAATGCTGTCGAATCCCTGATACGAAGTGTAGGTCCGCGAAATGAGCGTATCGTTTTCGGCAAAGAAGTCGTAGCCCAAATCAACGACCTTTTCGCCACGGCAATAGTACTTGTCCTTGGTTACGTCGCTGACAAAACCTACGTTACGGATTGGACGCAAATAACACATAGCATCGTGATACGTCTGGGTAATAATGCCAGTATTTCCGTTCATTGTAACGGGATAATCGTCTTCGGGTATTGTATAAGTCCAGTATTTCTGCGCTTTCAGCCACGAACCGCCAAGTCCTACTATTACATCGTTAGTATAGATTTTCGATGAATACAACTTTCTCATCTGTCCGGCAGTCGGCATATACCAGCCGTTGTCGAAATCAAATTCAAACATGGCGAATCTGGCCTGAATAGAAGGTTCATTTATGCGGTCACGGAAAGTCTTGTTGTTAAGCCATCCTTCCACATCTATCAGATATTTTGCATATTCGGCAAATGTATTCGACTCTACATTTATATCCGTATTGGCAGAAATAGATTGTGACGACCAGTACTTTGGATATGACAAGTCCCTAAGCGAAACTGCCCAGCCGTGATTGCCGTCGTCGAATACATAGAAAACCACTGCCTTTTCGTTTGTGGGAGAGTAAACCGTATCTCCTATATGATACCTCTGTGCGAATGCCAATGCAGGCACAAGAACTAATATTGCGAATAATAACTTCTTCATAATCAATAGGTTTTAAAAGTTTCTAATTGCTCTGACATTTGCCGTATTGTTTTTAGGTGCGACAAGCGGACCTCCATTGTATCTCATCATCCACGCACTAATGAGGCCGGCATTCTCTTCGGTACACGACCAGTACTTCTGCCCTGTCATCTTTGAACCGCTACCGATTGCGTCGATTGCGGCATTTATTTCGGGCAGATTGGCGTACAGAATCATAAGTTGCCCGATTGACGGCAGATACCATCCTTCTCCAGTCTGTACTGCCGAAGCAACCACCGACGAATAAGTCGCCAATGGCCAGCCTATCCGCTGAGCAGTACGGATTATCGAGTCGCAACGTTCGGCACCTAAAGTATCGCGGAAAAGCACCGAAGTGTTAACATTGTATATGTCTAAATAGCAGAGGCTTTCGGTATCGCCCCACGTAATTTCCGAACTGGCATCGTTGAGAGCCAAAACCCAACCGTGCTGCTGTGTATTGTCAACAAAAAACACAATGCCGAGCGCAGTCTTTCCGCTCGAAGCGAAATCATCGCGAGAAACAAAACTATTGTCGGTGCATAATATCTCTCCGACGTGGACATTTCCCTGAGAATACGAGAACCCGCTCGCAAACATCAGCATAATTATTAGAAATCGTTTCATAAAATCACATTTTTTAATGCTAACATAATATTTCGCAAGTATAATACATTTTTTCGCAAGTTCAACAAATTTTAACATTTTTTACCTGTCGTTCGTCGTAGGCTCCAGCCTACGACGGCATATAACAAGGCTCTTGCCTTGACTAGTACGGTCGCGTTTAAACACTACCTCCAATTTTCTCACAAAGTCTTGCCCGACTTTCAACTCTTAACTTTTAACTCTCAACTACTTTTTCACCGCCCTGTTCAATATCTCCAGCGGATGCAGCGCATCTACCCCCGTTCCGTCCTTGATTTGGCAACGGCAACTTGTGCCGACGGCTGAAATTATCGTGTTAGGCTCGGCATTGCGTACAGCGGGAAACAACACCAGCTCGCCAATTTTCATCGAAAGTTCGTAGTGCTCCTTCTCGTAGCCGAACGAACCTGCCATACCGCAGCAACCGCTCGGAATTTCCTTCACGGTGAAATTCTTCGGCAACGACAAAGCCTTCAAGGTGAATTTCGTTCCGATTAGCGACTTCTGCTGGCAATGTCCGTGGAATATTACATTTGCCACCTCATCGGTGAACATTTCCGAAGTTATATTGCCACAGTCGATTTCACGGCAGATAAACTCGTCGAACAGAAGCGCATTTTTGGCAAGGTTTTCGGCTTTGGCGCGGTTTTCCTTGGTGGCAAGATCGGGATATTCGTCGCGGAAAGCAAGAATTGCCGACGGCTCGATGCCCACAAGCGGAGTTTTGTCGCTTATAAGGTCGCCAAGCATAGCAATGTTGGCGTTTGCAATCTTCTTTGCCTTGCGCACAAGTCCCTTGCTGAGCCAAGTACGCGCACTTTCCTTCGATTTGGCAAGCCTTACCTCGTAGCCAAGTTTTGTAAACAGCGAAACCGCATCGACGGCAATATGAGTATCCAAGTAGCGCGAAAACTCGTCGACAAAGAGATAAATGGTCTTTTTCGGTTTTTCTGCCCGCATCTCCCCTATTTTGCGCACCTGCTTCCTGAGATTTACGGTACTCATCAGCGGAATGTTCCTTTCGGTGCTGAAACTGATGGTTTTCTGGATTATTTTCGCGAAAAACTTGTTCTTGAAGAAGAAATTTGAAATGTGCGGAACCTGCGATGCCAACTTGTAGAGCCGCGGTTGCATAGCCACAGCACGACTGCGCAACGGAACTCCATAATGGTCGTAGTAATGCTGCAGAAATTCCATTTTCAACTTGGCGACATCCACACCAGATGGACATTCCGATTTACAGGCCTTGCACAACAGGCACTGGTCAAGCACTTCGTAGGCTTCCTTCTCCATAAATGGGTCGGGCTTGGTGGAATTTGTAATCAGTTCGCGCAAAATGTTGGCACGGGCGCGCGTGGAGTTCTGCTCGTTGCGTGTAGCCTGAAAACTCGGGCACAGAGTTCCGCCAATGATGTGCGTCTTGCGACAGTCGCCAGCACCATTGCACTTTTCGGCCGTGCGTAGATAACCGCCAGTACGCGAAAAGTCAAAGTAGGTTTCAATCTCGCGTGTCTGCTGACCGGGCTTGTAGCGCAGATGGGTATTCATCTTCGGCGTACCGATTATCTTGTTGGCATTGAACACATTGTCCTTGTCCCAGACTTGCTTCAACTGAACAAACATTTCGTAAATCTTATCGCCAAGCATCAGCGGAATGAACTCACCGCGCAACCTTCCGTCGCCGTGTTCGCCACTTAGCGAACCGTGATATTTTTTCACCAGTTTTGCGGTTTCCAATGCTACGGTATGGAAAAGTTCCACATCATGCTCGTCCTTCAGGTTGAGAATCGGGCGCAAATGCAGTTCGCCTGTGCTGATGTGGGCATAGAATACACATTCGAGCCCCAACCTGTCGAGCATAGCGCGGAAATCCTTCATATATGCTGGCAAGTCCTTGGGATTCACGGCAGTATCTTCAATCACTGGTGCAGGTTTGCGGTCGCCGGGCATATTGCCAAGCACGCCAAGTCCAGCCTTGCGCAACGCCCACACCTTTGGAATATCGGCACCACGCACAATGGGATAGCAATAGCCGTAGTTGTGACTGCGCAAGTCGGCTTCGAGGTCGGTAATCTGCTGCTGAATCCAGTTTTCGTCGTCGTTCACCCACTCCACAATCAGCACGCCCTCGGGGTCGCCTTCCACAAAAAAGCGGTTTTGACGCTGGGCGATGTTCTCTTTTGTAAGGTCGAGTACCTTCTTGTCCATCAGTTCAATAGACGATGGAGAATACTTCAGCGCAACAAGGTTAGCCTCGAAAACTTCGTCCAAGGTTGCCGTGTGAACGCACATCAGGGCCTTGTTTGCCGATGGCTTATCGACAAGGTTCAACTTTATTTCGGTGATGAACGCCAAAGTTCCTTCCGAACCGGCAATCAATTTGCAGAAGTTGAATTTCTTGTCGGAATTGCCAAAAATCTCGTTGTCGAGAAGGCAATCGAGGGCATAGCCGGTGTTACGGCGGCGGATTTCGGGGTCGGGATAGTTGGCTTTTATTTCATCGACAACCTCCTTGTTGGAAAGCAAGTCGCGGATATGGCGATAAATGTCGCCTTCGAGCGACTGAAGTTCGCACTTGGCATTAAACTCCTCGCGCGTAAGTTCGCCGAAAGTAACATCGGAACCATCTGACAATATGCATCTTACCTCCAACAAATGGTCACGAGTACTGCCGTAGATTAGCGAGTGCGAACCGCAGGAATTGTTGCCCACCATTCCCGAAATCATACAGCGGTTCGATGTGGAAGTTTCGGGACCGAAGAAAAGATTATGCGGAGCAAGGTATTTGTTCAGTTCGTCGAGCACAATGCAGGGCTGAATGCGAATCCATTTTTCTTCCTTGTTGAGTTCCAACACCTTGCCGAAGTTTTTCGACACATCCACCACAATTCCGTTTCCCACCACCTGACCGGCAATTGAAGTTCCCGAAGCGCGAGGAATGATGCTAAGACCGTTTTCGCGGGCAAAGCGGATTACGGCGCGAATGTCGTCGTTGTCCTCGGGCACGCAAACCGCCATCGGCATTTCGCGGTATGCCGAAGCGTCGGTAGCATAGATTATCCTGTGTATGTTGTCGGTGCAGACAGCACCCTTGAAAGTCTTTTTTAAGTCGTTGAAATCCATAAAATTAACCTTTCTAATAGATGGAAAGCCAGCGCAAAATTACAAAAATAATGGTTAAGTCGTCACGCAAGAATCCTCTGTCCATAAAATGCAAAAACACCAGAATACATTTGTAGATTAAGGAAATTGTTTTACCTTTGGCAAAGATTTGCAAGAGGTAACATTATGATGAGACATCAAGCCATTAAGGTTCTTGAGGACAACAGTACTACTCTGCTTTCGGCAGTAGATGACGAATCACCTTTGTATTCGGGGTTGGCAGAGATTCTTTACGAGCGATTCGCGGATGGTGAATTTCTAGAATATACAAATCTGCAATTTGCTTGGGGAGGTGGTGTATTACAATAGTAGTGTCGTGCCGCGGCGCGACGCCACTATTGTAATATCCACAGAAAATATGCCTGCAGGAAGCTATTTTGTAAGGGTAAGAATGGAAGACGGCAAGGTGGTGACGAAGAAGATTGTGGTGGTGAAATAATATGGGGCTAAAAGTCCAAAATGGCTTCAAGCCTTTGAGCCTTCAAGCCCAACCCTATAAAGAAACATTGAAAAATTAGTTCCTTTCAAACAAATTTTGACCATTTTTGGTGCCGATGAGGTGATTTTGTCTAAAAACAACAAATTGCATTTTGCCGATAGCATCTTTTTATTAAATTTGAATTTTGGAATTTAAACTTTTGACTATATGAAAAAGTTATACATCATAACTGTCTTATTATTAGCAGTATCAGTTGTTTTTGGACAGACAAAGTCCGACCTTCAATTCATAGAGCAAACCCTTGAAAATCGTGGCGAAGTGATGATTAGATTCCCACATAATGGAAATCGTGAACTTGTGCGCGAACTTGGTCGCATAATGTCAATCGACAAGGTGAACGACACCTACGTGGAAGCAAACGCAAATGCCAGAGAATACGATCAATTCAAAACATACGGTATTGAATATGAGCCTATTTACGAATACTACACACAGACTCGCGCCTTGAATATGGCGAATACTATTGCACAGATGGCAAACTGGGATAAATACCCGACCTACGCCGTGTATCTGGAAATGATGCGCAACTACGCAAGGGATTATCCAACATTGTGCAAGATGGACACCATCGGTTTTTCGGTCAACGGTCGCCCAATTATTAACATGACAATTTCTGACAATGTTGGCGTTGACGAGGACGAACCAGAATTCTGGTGGAGCAGCACAATGCACGGCGACGAAACTTCGGGCTGGTACTTCCTTATCCGCCTTGTCGATGACCTGCTGACAAACTACGGCACCGACCCTCAGGTTACCAACCTTGTGAACAATGTCGAGATATACATTTCGCCAAATACCAATCCGGATGGCACTTTCGCAGAGTCGAATGACGGGACAAGCATTGCCAGAGCCACTAGGAGAAATGCCCATAATGTCGACCTTAACAGAAACTTCCCGTTCGTAACCAATACGGCAAGCCACACGGCAGAATATCCTGACGAACCTGAAATCACAATGATGACAGCCTACGCCGATGCGCACAACTTTGTGATGTCGGCAAACTGCCACGGCGGCGACGAATGTATGAACTACCCGTGGGACGAAGACGGCTGGACACACGACCTCCACCCTAATCCCGACGACAACTGGTGGGAATACATATCGTGGATGTTTGTCGATACCGTACACGCAATAAACGCCAACAGGTTTACAGGTCCGTCGGATGTTAACGGCTCGAACGGTGTAACCAAAGGCAGCGAATGGTACTCGATTGACGGTGGTCGTCAGGACTATATGAACTACTACAAGCATATCAAAGAGACTACGGTTGAATTTACATCAGACAAGAAACTGGGTTCTGAAAATCTGGTTGCCTACTGGGGATACTACCGCAAGTCGATTCTTAACTATACCGAACAAGTACTTTACGGCTTCCGCGGAATAGTAACCGACGGATGTACAAACCAGCCTCTCGAGGGAGTAAAAGTTTTCATAAACAACCACGATGCCGATGGTACGGAAGTCTATACCGCTGCTCCTGTCGGCGACTACCACCGCCCGATATATGCTGGTACTTATAGCGTTACATTCTCAAAGGAAGGATATGATTCGCAGACATTCGAAATTACCACTCAAAATATGGCTTGCCAGCGACTGGATGTAAAAATGTACCCCGAAGGCACAGTCGTCCCGACATTTACCGCGAACCAGACAACAATATATGAAGGCAACAGCGTACAGTTCAATAATACCACTTCGGGCAACTATGTTTCTGCATCGTGGACATTCGATGGCGGCTCGCCTGCAACAAGCACTGCCACAAATCCAACAGTGACATACAACACACACGGCACTTTCGATGCTACACTCACAATAGTTAATACACATGGTTGCGAGCCAACGGCTACAGAACAAATAACCGTTTACGAAGCCGTACCGCCAGTTGCAGATTTCTCAGCATCAGAAACATACATCACAGCAGGAAACTCGGTAACTTTCACCGACTTGTCAACCAATATGCCAACTTCGTGGTCGTGGACTTTCGAAGGCGGCACACCATCAACATCAACCGAGCAGAATCCGACAGTAACCTACAGCGAAGCAGGAGAATACACGGTAACTCTAGTTGCGACAAACGCATTTGGCTCAGGCACGGAAACAAAAACCGAATACATAAGCGTTGCTGCCGTATATAATATGAGTAACGAAACAATTTATGCTTGTGGCGGAACATACAAGGACCCGGGAGGTGATGGCAACTATGGAAATAACGCCAGATATACACAGACAATCTATCCTAGCACTGAAGGTGCTTACGTTAGACTTACATTTACCCAGCTTGGGCTACAGCAGACGACAAACTGGAATACCACAACTTGCAACGACTATATCACAATATACGATGGCACAAGCACATCGGCTACACAGATTGGTCAATATTGTGGCACCAACCCATCCTCGATAGGAACAAACGGTGTTGTAACTGCCACAAATGATGATGGTGCACTTACAATTTATTTTTACTCCAACAACCGCACAACAAACACTGGTTGGGAAGCCGAAATTAGTTGCTATGTACCTGAGCCAGAAGTCGCCGTACAAAGTTATACTCCAGCAACGGCACACTACGGCACGACCAATGACCTCTCGGTTACATTCGTAAACAATGGTGGCGTATCAACAAGTGCAAGCACAACAGCAACTCTTTCAACCACAGACGAGTACATTACACTTAATACTGCAGAGCAAACAATAGGGGCAATCGCTCGCAACGCAACAGCCAGCACAACATTCAGTTTCACCGTTGCAGAAAATGTTCCCGACGGCCATGTTGCTACAATAAATGTTGCGATTGCAGACGGCAACAGAACTTGGAACGAAACGCTGACAATCACCGCTATCGGACCATCGTGCGAACAGCCAACGGGATTGCAGGTCGCCCTTAACGGCACAACCGCGACAATCTACTGGGATGCACAGGCAAACACTCCGTTTGCCATCAGCGACGACTTCGAAGGACATACATACGGAACTATCAACTCGCCCGGAACTGTCGGCTGGACCTACATTGACGGCGACAACTTGAACACAAACGATTTCAGCACAATAGACTTTACAAACGAAGGCTCGAAGATGGCGTTCATAGTCCTTGACGATGAAGAGATAACAGGCTCGTATGCAAATGCAAACGCATATTCAGGCGACAAATTCATCGGCGCACCATACGTTAGCCAGAACGACGACTGGATTATCAGTCCGGAACTTAATTTTACCGATGATTTTACCTTCTCGTTCTTTGCCCGTTCGTATTCTTATAATTATACAAACGAACAATTCTATGCGGCATACTCCACAACTGGAAATTCTGCAAGCGACTTTATGAATCTGGACGACGTAACAACAACCACAACAACTTGGACAGAATACTCATATACCGTTCCTGCAGATGCAAAATATGTGGCAATACATTGCGTATCGACCGATGTGTATATGTTCTGCGTCGACGACATAAGCATAAGCGGAAACGTAGTTTCTGATGTTGTTGTCAACTTATATGACAATGGCATTCTCGTCGCCTCAAATGTTACTGGCGGAACATACACTACAACCGACCTTTCGGCAGGCGAACACTGCTTTAGCATCCGTGCCGTATGCAACGACGACAGCGAATCACTCACTATGCAAAGTTGCGTAAATGTCGAAAACATTACACCTCCGCCAACTTACACTATAACAATAAATGCAGGAAATGGCGGTTCTGTTTCTCCTAATGGAACACAAACCGTTAATGAAGGAGGCAATTTTACATTTACCGTTACACCCAACGACTGCTACGAAATTGCATCGGTGACAGTCAACGGAACACCCATAACCCTCGAAGCAAACAACTCTTACACAATACAAAACATAACTGCCGAACAGACAATCAATGCAACTTTCAACCCAATTTCGTATGCAGTAACGACTTCGGCTGGCAATGGTGGGACAATCACAGGCGCACCAACCTCGGTTAACTGCGGCGAAGGCTACACATTCACCGTTACACCAAACGACTGCTACGAAATTATATCGGTAACAATCAACGGAACTCCAGTTACACCAACGAACAACATTTACACAATAGAAAATGTAACAGAAGCACAAATCATCAATGCAACATTCAATCGGTTGTCTTACATAATTACGGCAAGTGCAAGCGAAGGCGGCACAATAACCCCATCGGGAAATGTTGAAGTTAACTGCGGTGACAATAAGGGATTTGTCATTGCAGCAAACGAAGGTTATGAAATTGAAAATGTAGTTGTTGACGGACAAAGCCAAGGTGCAATTACAAACTACACATTCGAGAATGTAACCGAAGCCGGTCATAGCATCGAAGCCACTTTCAACCAGATAATCGTAGTTCCAGAATGCAATGCTGTAACAAATCTCACTGCTAGTGTTGAAAATTACGGAATCGTCCTTTCGTGGAACTCTGCCGATAATGCAATTTCATACGACATCTACCGCAATGGTGAAAGAATCGCAACGGAAACAAACACCTCCGCAATCGACCTGCAAGGTCACGAAGACGACACATACTACATCATCACCAACTGTGCAAACGGTGGCGCTTCCGATGCTTCTGAAACAATAACAGCAACGGCAGAACCTACTTGCAATGCCATCACCAACCTCACAGCACGGGTTGAATCATACGGAATCGTCCTTTCGTGGGAAACAGCCGAAAATGCCGTTTCATACGACATATACTGCAACGGTAACAGGATTTCAACAGCATCGGCAACATCTTATATCGACCTGCAGGGACACGAAGGCGATACATACTACATCATTACCAACTGCGCAAACGGTGGAACTTCCGATGCTTCAGAAAGTGCAACTGCAATAGTGACAGGCATTAGCGAAGTTGAAAATAACATTGCCATCTTCCCGAATCCAGCAAATGACATACTTAACATTACTTCTTCGGAAACAATTTCTGAAATTGAAATTGTGAACACCTTGGGACAAGTTGTTTATCGCGTTGAAGTGAATAGCGACAATGCTGTATGCGATGTCAATGAATTGGCAAGTGGAGTGTATGTGGTGAAAATCCACACCCTGCAGCGCACTGAGCCTGTCGAAGCGAGCCTGTCGAAGGGCACGGCTATTGTCCAGAAAAAATTTGTAAAGGAATAGACGAATAGTTTGTCGCATAATATTTAGGGGCAGATTTACTTGCCCCTAAATATTATTCTGATTCTTAATAAACAAGAAAATTTTAGAGACTTGAAGAAAGTCTTGGCTTTTAAATACAAAAGCATTATCTTTGCCGTCAAAATTGAGGGTACATATTATTTTATAATAATAAACATTATCAAAATGAAACATTTTTTTGCAATTATTCTTTTGTCACTGCTTGTTGGAAAAGTAACGTTAGCTTACGATTTTTCCGCAGTCTGCGAAAGCGGACAGACATTGTATTATGATATTACATCGAATACGGAACCTTATACGGTGGAAATAACTAGTGAAAACACCTCTGAGCCATATTACACAGCCGAATATAGTAGTCCCTCAGATACAGTACCTTATTTCTCTACATATCCTGCTGGCGCTCTTATGATACCGTCATTTGTTATTTATAATAACATAAATTACTCTGTAACAAGTATCAGCAGCTATGCATTTTATGGTTGTACAAGCCTTACCTCAATTACAATCCCGAATTCAGTTGAAACAATTGGAGAATCTGCATTTGAAAATTGTAGCGGAATAACTACATTAACTATTGGTAGGTCAGTAAGTAGCATTGGCAATAATGCGTTTAGAAACTGTCGGAATTTGAATACAGTAAACTACAATGCAACAGCTTGTTCTTATATGGGAGACCTTTCCAATAGTGTTTTCCCAAACTGTTTTTCTTTTACGACATTGATTATTGGAGACAATGTAACAAAAATTCCTGACTATGCTTTCCAAGGTTGCAAAATTACAGGAGATTTGATAATACCTGATTCTGTAATTACTATAGGTTATCGTAGTTTTATATCATGCCAAGGATTGACTGCGGTGACTATTGGCGAATCTGTCCAAGGTATTGGTGGGCTCGCATTTAGTGATTGTCATGGTTTGACAACGATTAATCTTAATGCAGTTAGAATAATCGATTATTATTTTGATGCTAGCGAGAATTCGTTTTTCCTATATAATACCGAGGCAATCTTGAATATAGGTGAAAATGTTGCTGCTTTCCCCAGACATATTTGGGGAGAAAATTATTTATATTTTTCGACAATCAATGTTTCAAGAGCAAATACAACATTTGACTCAAGAGACGATTGCAATGCAATAATCGAAACATCAACTAATACATTGATTTTTGGTTGTTCAAATACAACAATTCCCAATTCTGTTACAAATATTGCTAATGATGCTTTTTATAATTGCAAGACTTTGACGGGTATTACAATTCCCAATTCGATTACAAGTATCGGCAATAATGCTTTTTATGGATGCATTGCTTTGACGGAGATTATAATCCCTAATTCTGTTACAAGTCTTGGAGAAAGAGCGTTCTATGGTTGTAGAGGATTGTCATCAGTATCAATTGGAAATTCGGTTGAGAATATGGGAGAACGCGTTTTCTTTAATTGTAATGATATCACCAGTATATATTTGAACTCTACGGAACCGCCTGCCGTTCGTATTTTTAGTTATCCCACCTACGAAGACGCAACTCTTTGGGTACCATGCGGTTCGTTGGCGGCTTACGATACATGGAACGATTTTGTAGATATTCGCGAAAGCAGAGCATATATGCTTAGGTTGTCAAGTGCCAATCCGCGGTTTGGTACTGCTGGCTTAACACAGCAGCCCGACTGTACCGATGGCATTGCAATAATATTGGCGACAGCCAACGAGCATTGCCACTTCGTGCAATGGAATGACGGCAATACCGATAATCCGCGTACAATTACCATAACAGAAGACACTACTTATACTGCTTCATTTGCACTCGACCAGCACACAATTACAGTTGTAACAGGAGATGAAGCAATGGGAACCGTAAGCACAGGTGGAACATACGACTATGGAACAGAAATACAGATTTTGGCAACAGCCAACGAACATTACCACTTTGTGCAATGGAGCGACGGCTATACCGGCAATCCTCGTACAATCGTTGTAGAACGCGATGCTACCTACACGGCTTCGTTTGCACTTGACCAGTACACAGTTACAGTTATGTCTGCCGATGAAACCTTAGGTTATGTATTTGGTGAAGGTACTTACGACTATGGTGCTGAAATACGAATTGTAGCCCTAGCCCGCGATGGATATGCCTTCTTGTCGTGGAACGATGGCAATACAGAAACCCCGCGTACAATAATCGTGGAAAGCGATACAACATTTACTGCCATATTTGCTACGGCTCGTACCGTAACGATAGAGTCATCCGACAACGAAATGGGCTATGTGATAGGTAGCGGCGAATATGCCGAAGGTGCTGAAATTGAGATTACTGCAGTACCTTACGAAGGTTATCGTTTCGACCATTGGGTTGATGTGGATAATCCGTCGCGCGATTTCAATACCGACAATCCTCGTACAATAGTGGTTTCTACTGATGTTACCTACATGGCTGTATTTACAGATGTTGTCGGCATTGAAGACAATGGCGTTCCAAAAATCTCAGTTTTCCCGAACCCTGCAACTGACATTGTTGAAATAAGTGCAACCCAGAACATTACCCGCATCGAAGTAGTATCGGCAACCGGACAGATTATGCACGAAACCGAAGTCAACGAAGAATCGGTTAGCATCAATGTCGAGAACCTTCCGTCGGGAACATATTTCGTAAGGATTTTCTGTAATCCAGATGTAATTGTCAAGAAACTGGTTGTGATGTAAAACGACACAAAGAAATAAAGTCCGTCGTGTAAAGTTTTGCGCAGATTCGTTACTCTACCGAAATGTATTTCGATATTTTGTCGTAGTCACTTTGCGAAAGTGCCTTCTGCTTCACAAGTTCGTCGGTTGACTTGATGGTCTTGGCAAAGTCTCGATAGCTAAGTATTGCATTGGCAATCTTGTTGTCGATGTAAGGGTGCGAAACCAAAGTCTTGAAATCGGCGGTGTTGATGTTGATTTTCCTGACAGGTTCGCCCTTTATTTCCAAGTTTGCCGAAATACTATTGTAAAGGTCGTCTGTCATACCATAAACTTCGCGCAGTTGTTCAACAGAAATAAAACCGCCAAGTTTCTCACGGTATGCGACAATGCGCTTTGAATAAGCTTCTCCTATACCTTTGAGTTTTTGAAAGTCAGATGCCGTGGCTGTATTTATGTTTACAAGTATATCATAACTAGCAGTTTGAGACTGCGATTCAATTTTTATATAAGGCATAAGCTTTTCGGCAAATCCGGCATCAACGCCATGAATCTTTGCAATGTCGCTTGGCTGTTTGAATCGTCCGCCCTTGTTGCGGTATTTCATGATGTTTTCGGCTTGCCACGGCTTGAAACCTAGTTGTTCAAGTTCGTCCTTGGTAGCAGTGTTGGGGTCGAAATCAAAAAGTTGTGGCTCTGGGCGAACTTCATCCCGATAAGAATAGTCGCGATTGTACTGACGATTGTTATTGCCGTACGATGACTTTTCGATTACAATGTAATCCTTTATGACTTCGAATTCTTCTGGCTTCAGGGTGCGGACGCGGGTTATATCTTCGGGCTTGTAGAATTTGTAGCCTTTGTCGCGGTAGTTCATTATTCCGTTCACTGATTTTGGCGAGAGCCCAAGACGAAGCAGGTCTTCACGCGAGGCGGTGTTCGGATCAAAAGCAAAAAGTTCGCTGTCGTCGAAGTGTGTCTGCTGGTAAACGAGAAAACTGTCGATTTCAGTCTCAAATTCACTAAAATCAACTTTCTGGTTAGATTTATGCACCGATACGAAAATATTTGCGACAATCAGAAACAAAAGTATGGCAAACAGCACAAGCATTCCGTTTTGCTCGCGCTTCGAGAAGTTGAAATATTCCTTGATGAAATTTTTCATTATAATTGAAGAATCTTCCTGCGACCCTTGTCATTCTGAACTTGTTTCAGAATCTAGAACGCAGGAAGATTCATTTAAAATATGCTATTATCTTTCAAGTACCACCTTTACGGTTTCAATTCCGTTTGCAGTAGATACGCGAACGAAGTACATTCCGTTTGGCAAGTTGCTCATGTCGATTGCCGAGCTGTTGCCTGCAACATTGTTGCTTACAACGGTTGTGCCAACACTATTGAAGATTTCGATGCTGTCAATTTCTTCGTTTGATGTCACATTAAGCATTCCGCTTGTCGGGTTCGGGAAGATTGACATTTCGGTAGCAGTTTCGATTGTGCTTTCGGTAGTTCCTTCAATGCAGAAGGTTACTGTCTTTGTCGAGAAACTTTCCGAACCATCAACCGAAAGAAGCGTCTCGTTGGTGTTCAGATTGGTAAATGTAGCATCACCTGTTCCCAAAAATCCCCAAAGACCATTTAATCCGTTTCCTCCTCTGTCCTTCAAGTTGAAAGTGTAACAGCCAGCGCCGAGACAGAAATCTGTAACTACTGGAGTACCAGTATATTCACCAGCATTACCGCTGTATATTACATTATTGTCGGCATCTAAGATTTCCCATGAAGTTTCGGTGCCGTTGTAGTCGGCAGTAAGGCTCAAGCGGAAACCTTCGCCGTCGTGCGACTTGAGGTTGAAGTTTGATGTCCTCGGTGTTTGATTTTCATTTGCACCACCATTTACAGTTGTTACAACAAACGAAATTGTGCCTTCGCCTTCTGGAATCACAACAGGGTCGAAAGCGAGGTTTGCTGTTGCACCTGCTGCAATGCTTACCTCGAATGTCTTTTGTGCGCTCAAATCACCGCAAGTATATGATGCAGTAACAGAAGTTACAACAAAATCGCTGGCATTCTTAACAGTGATTGTCGGTGTTAATTGAGGATAACCGCAATAGTCGCCGTTAGGTTCCGAAACAGATGTAACTGTAACATTGCCTGACGAAACCAGTACATTGCGGGTCTTGGTGTTGTTGCTCATATCTTCATCTGTCTGTCCGTTTGGATTTTCAACAGCAAAATTGAAGTTATATGCACCAGTTTCAAGTGTTATTTCATCAAATGTTATAGTTGCTGTTTCATATTGTGCAAGGCTGCCAGTCCAAGTTGTTGTTACAAAAACCGGGTCAATTTCAGGCATACCTGCAGGGTCGCTAATATTGTACCAAGCTGTTAATGAAGTTAAATTTGCTGTTCCGAGATTCATAATAGTAATTTGTGGCTGGAAAGTTGCCTCTTGTACCGACATTGCCGATGCAGGGGCAACGATTGACTGTAATGCGGCATCGTTTTCGTTGGTGCCAGCCACAACCATCACCTTTTGTATGTATGGCGCGCGGAACTGACGGGTGATAACAAGGTCGAGTTCTCCGGTTTCGGTCAGTGCGGGGAATGTAAGTTCTGCGCTTGTGCCTTCGCCAGTGTATTGTGCATCAAGAAGAACACCGTCCTTGCTGAGTGCTATGTACGAAAGGTTTTCGGCTGTTACATCAAGCGATGTGGAACCAATAGGCAATATGTTCGAATATTCTGGTGTAAGCTGTGACGGAACTCCAACATACGGCATAAGTGACGGGTCGCCCATAAGGGTGTAAATTTCCCAGTAATACTTTATGTATCTGGAAGTTGTGGAGTTTACCGAGAAGTTGCCGATGAAAACTATTTCGCCAGCCGAAACATACGGAGCTTCACCGCGCTCGTGGAACAGATGGTCGTAAGCGCCAAGTCCGGTGGCTTCGTAGGTCGGGTTTACATTGATGGTCTGCATAGAACCTACCGACCAGTAGAAGTCCTCGTCCCAGATAGTGCTGTTAGTTCCGCCTATATGGCAAACTGCGCCCTTGCCTGGTTTTCTTAGCAGAGCCTCACCAAAGCATTCGCTCTTGTCGAACTTGTTTGACAGGCAGCAGTTGCCTATGCTGAAGAAATATTCGTTTTCGTTCTGCAAGTTGTTCACATCGCTTACATTGAATTCCGGGTCCTGCCAACCGTTCTCGTCGCAGTGTGCCGAATAGTTTACGAAACCAACACCTTCGCTAATCTGCGATTTGATTGTCGCTCCGCTGGAATGGCTTTGTGGCGACAGATAAACCGTAGCATTGACTCCATGCTCATCGTTGAAATAGTATTGGGTTGCATAGTTTATCTGACCGTTTCCATTTATGTCATCGTACTGAATGCTACCATCGTAACCGGCAACAAGCACTGCATCACCAAGATACGAAGCATTTGGGAAAGTGTATTGCTCGAACATCAAGGTCTTTTCAATCTGCGGGGTGAGCTGCGACACATTCTGAGCAGAGAAACGACCATAGAACATATCGGGAATGTAGTCGCTGTTGCCGTCGAAGCATACCTTATATACATCGGTGTAGTGGCTTTCGCCCGAAATGCTGGTCTTACGAACCGAAATCTGAGCGGTATCACCTACATAAAGCACATACGACGGAGCCGGGTCGTTTGCCGTACCTGCTTCGTAAAGACCTTGCAAATAAGTCCTTACAGCAGCATCGGTGCGACCAATCTCATCGGTGTAGGCCGTTACGACCTTGAAACCCTTCTTGGTCTTCCAAGCAATGAACGGCTGCAATGCTTCCTCGAACATACGGTCGGCAACGATGGCGTAAGTTATCGGATAGTGCATTTCGGCATCGCGGGTTCTCTTGTAGTTCCAAATCTTGCTGTACAATGCCTCGAAAGCCGGCGAATACTTGCTGTCCTTGATGGCTGTGCTACGCTGGTCGGCATTGCGGAACGAAAGGGTAACCGAAATGTCGTCGCGGACGGTAAGCGCATTGTCGGCAATGTCGTATGCAAACGGACTTACAACGACCTTTACCAGACGGATGCCACGCATAATGCCAGCTTCCTCGACTGTAACAGCTTCGGGTGAATACAGACCGCCTTCAGCATAGATTTTGTTCTTCTCGAAAGGAATATCTTCCTTCTGCTGGTTCTTGAAAAGCGATGGCTGGCAAGGTACTATCACCTGCTCGAAACCTGCATCGGCAAGACTAACAACCTTTTCGGAGTTAACCGTAACATTGGTAACGATTTCGGCGCCCATAGGCACTTCAATCATCTTTACCATTACTGGCAACTGCGGATAGCCAATCTGGTTGTTTGTGATATAGCCGTCGATGGCAATCTTGGAGTAGATTTCTCCGTTTTCAATTGTGCGTGTCAGCGAAAATTCCGACAACTTGCTTGTAAAACTCAAAGTCGAACTGGTGTTTTCGACAATTTCGGTGGCGTTCTTTCCGCCGTTGATTGTAACTGGAACCAATGCCTGTGCAAAGCATACAGCACCGATGACCAAGCCAATCATTACTGATAATAGTTTCTTCATCGTGAATAAAATTTAGGAAAGCAAAGGTAAAAATTATTTGCGATTTGGTATTTAAATTGACGATTTTTTTTCGAGGCAGAAAATTTCTCAACACACATTACCGCACGTTTTTGCCCAAGTTTAACGCCCTTAAGGTTTTTTAAGGACCTTAGGGCGGAGGGGCAAATAACATTGCGGTATCTTTTCCTGTCTGATGCCAGTCTTTGTTGCATATTGTGGCGACGCAATGCATTGCGTTGCTACAATGATTAATCAACATTTATACAACAATATCACATATTAATATGTGTAAATATCTATTTCGTCTATTATTGCATTTTCCCTATTGCCGATACCAAACAATGCTATACTTTTGCAGTGTATTACTTCACTAATACACTAACAAACAAAAACAAAATAATGTTTATAATATAAATAGGTATGATTGAGATTAAAGACATGAATTTCGGGTATGTGCCGCAGAGAAGAATCTTCGACAACCTGAACCTTTCGCTCGAGGCAGGACACATTTACGGTCTGCTTGGGAAAAACGGCGTGGGCAAAACAACCCTGCTGAAAATTATTTCGGGACTTCGCTTCTGCAACAGTGGAACAGTCTCGGTATTTGGAATGAAACCGGAAAAACGCAATCCGGAAATGCTCGCCGACATTTACTTCGTCACCGAGGAAATGGATGTGCCGTCTGTCAGCGTGCACGACTATGCAAAGATTTACGCACCGTTCTATCCGAACTTCAGCATCAGCGACTTCGAAAACTATCTGCACCAGTTTGAAATCGTCGATATGGAGCAGAAACTGACAAGCATGTCGCACGGACAGAAGAAAAAGGTGCTCGTGAGTTTTGCGCTTGCAACCAACACCAAGTTATTAATTATGGACGAGCCTACCAACGGAATGGACATCCCGTCGAAAAGCACCTTCCGCAAGGTGGTGGCATCGGCAATTACCGACGACAAGGCGTTCATCATCTCCACGCATCAGGTACGCGACCTTCAGAATGTAATCGACGCCGTGCTGGTGCTCGACCGTGGCGAAATCCTCCTCAACGCCGACATCAACACCATTTGCGACCGCCTCACTTTCAAGGTTTTGTCGGCCAATGAGTACGACGAACTGTCGGCTCAGGGCAAGGTACTCTACAGCGAGGACAATATTGCCGGCAAGGTGGCAGTTTGCACACACATCGACGAAGCCGACGACAAGTTCGACATGGAACTGCTGTTCTGCGCGGCAATCTCGGCAAGGGAAAGGATGCGCGAAATCTTCGCCGAAAACGAAAACGGCAAATCGAGGTTTGCCAACGAAATGGAAACTAAGTTGAACAATTAAAAAGGTATGGCTATGGAAAATTTATCATTCTATCGTATAGGACTGCTTTTCAAGCGTTATTTCTGCGAAAACTGGAAAAAGGATGTCATCGTGGCAGCAATAATATTCGCTGTTGAGATGCTTACTTCACTGGAACAGGAAACTTCTGACATATCGTGGTTTTTGCTTTTTGTTTTCTTCATCCTCTATTCGGGACGCATATTCGGTATGCTCGGGAAACCGCAGAGGGCAATCAACTACCTTATGCTTCCTGCCAGCGGATGCGAGAAACTCACAGTAAACCTCATCCTCAGCCACTTCTACTACCCAGTTCTTCTCATCGTAGCTTCGTGCCTCGGAATCTGGGCAAGTTCGTTCTTCTGCTACTTCATATACGACGAGTTTACATTCAAGAGCATCAATTATATGGGCATAGTCGGTTCGTCCACGATATGGTATGCTTGTCTGGCCCTGCTTCTCAACAATGCCATAATGATGTTTGGCTCGGTGTATTTCCGTAAGGCTGCGGTTATAAAGACTTTGCTTTGCGAGGCTGCGTTCTTTATGCTGTATGCAATTGTTATGGTGCTGTTTATTTTCAAGACGGTCATTAACGAAATGTATGTTACAGCCGACAAAATCGAATACGGAAATGTGATACTGATAGTGTTTATGCTCTGTGTGACAGTATTCTTCTGGGTTTTGAGTTATTTCAGACTAAAGGAAACGGAGGCTTAGTATGGACTTTTCAGAATCAAAGGCTATCTACCAGCAGATTGCCGACTATGTGTGCGAGCAAGTCCTGATGGGCAGGTGGAAGGAAAACGACAGGATACTTTCGGTACGCGAACTAGGTGTACAGCTCGAGGTAAACCCCAACACGGTGCTTCGCGCCTACGATTTCCTGCAACGCTACGGAATAATCACCAACAAGCGGGGCGTTGGATATTTCGCTGCCGAAGATGCCATTGCAAAAATAAAGGAACTCCGTCGCGAAAGGTTTGTAAACAAGGAACTTCCGCACATTTTTCAGGAAATGGAGCTTCTTGGAATCGAAATAGGTGAATTGAGTGAATATTATAACGAATTTTTAAAAGCGAAGAAAGATGAAAAAGAAAACTAACATAATGCTATTCAGTGGATTAGCTGTAATATTTATACTGATGGTTGTAGGCGTATTGACTTGTTTTTCGGTAAAGGACAACGAGATAACTACTTTGCCTAACAAACCCGAAAAGGTCGAGATTCGCGACTTGGAGGCCTTTGATGCCATCGACAACGAAGGCATTTGCAACATCGTCTATGTGCAGTCCGAAAAGTCAGCAGTGGAGATTTCGGCTCCCGAAAATTATATCGACCGCATAAAGACCGATGTTGACGATGGTGTTCTGTGCATCGACATTTCGGGCAGACTGCGCAGAAACAGCGATACAAAAATCAACATCAAGGTATATTCGCCCGCTTGCAA
Source organism: uncultured Bacteroidia bacterium (assembly GCA_902762455.1). Classification (GTDB taxonomy): domain Bacteria; phylum Bacteroidota; class Bacteroidia; order Bacteroidales; family ML635J-15; genus Bact-19. The sequence goes on from CACWOG010000006.1 coordinate 23,243, forward strand.
GTCAATCAAGAACGAAGGCGTTGGCAACATTACCTGCGACTCGCTTCGCGCCGACACTTTGATAGTGAAGAACGAGGGCGTTGGCTCAATAGAGTTGAGCAAACTGTCGGTTTCTTGCCTGAAAGCCGACAACGAGGGCATAGGCAAAATCAGTGTCGAAGTGCTTGATGCAAACTATGTCCGCCTCGACAACGAAGGCATCGGAAGCGTAAGCATTTCGGGCAAAGCCGAGATTGCAAAACTCATAAACGAAGGTGTTGGTTCTATTGATGCCACCGAGTTGGACTGTGAGGATGTAGGGTTTTCAAACGAAGGATTGGGCAAGGTGCTGACGAAAAATTAGATTCTAACATAACAAATATAATTACTTACTTCTAGCTCAGCGAAGGTATATGCTTTCGCTGTAGCATTTTTTAGATTTGTATTTTTCGTACACGACTCTTTTATTTGTGCAATATTGTTGCTTGTGATACAGATAGTTAGCGTTTTAATAAATCCGCTGGCTGCGACGTGCTGAGCCAGTCGAAGTAAGCTTGTCGCGCCGCACTGAGCATGGCCGAAGGGAAGTCAAGGTGACGAAGATATAATGCACAATAACCTTACCCTTCGATACTTCGACTCGCTCAGTAGCCACAGGCTCAGGGGGCGGTTAAATGCAAGAGCCGTATTTTTCGTATGCTTTACAACATGAGTTTTTTGTCACCACAATATTTTTTGCTAACTTTGCCATTCTTATATTGTAACTGTTGAAACAATGGAATATTCAGCAAAGGAAATTGCCGATATGCTAGGCGGCAAAGTAGAAGGTGACGGCTCTGTTATGATTTCGAAATTCGCAAGAATCGAGTACGGAGAGCCTGGAGCCATTTCGTTTTTAGCAAACCCCAAGTATGAGCAATACATATATACAAGCAAGGCATCGGCTGTGATTGTAAACAACAGCTTTGAGCCTCATGGTGAAATTTCCGCCACTTTGATTCGCGTACCCGATGCCTACAAGTCGGTTGCCGACTTGCTACACATCTACGCCGTAAAGCAGACTCCCAAAGGACATGAAATGCGCAGCAAGATTCACCGCACCGCCAAGGTTGGCAAAGGTTGCTACATCGGCGGTTTCGCCTACATAGACAAGAACGCAGTTTTGGGCGACAATGTGCAGGTGCACCCGCTATGCTATGTAGGCAAGAATGTAAAAATCGGCGACAACACCATATTATATCCGGGCGTGAAGATTTACTACGATTGCGAAATCGGAAAGAATTGCATAATACATTCCAACACTGTTATCGGTGCCGACGGTTTCGGTTTTGCTCCCAATCCAAACGGCGAGTTCGAGAAGATTGAACAGATTGGCAATGTTGTCATCGAGGACAATGTGGAACTTGGAGCGCTTGTTACCATAGACCGTGCAATTGCTGGTTCCACCATAATCCGCCGTGGCGTAAAGCTCGACGACCACAACCATGTGGCTCACAATGTTGAGATTGGCAAGAATACCGTTATGGCTGCACAAGGCGGAATCGCTGGCTCGGCAAAGATTGGTGAAAACTGTATGTTCGGCGGTCAGGTGGGAATTGGTCCGCACTCCAACATTGCCAACCGCACCAAGATGCAAGCCAAGACCGGAATAGCCGGCACGGTAAAGGAAGAAAATGCGGTCCTTATGGGAGCACCTGCAATGGATGCCCACAAGTATCAGCGTCTGTATGTGCGCTTCAAGCAGCTCGACGACATGGCAAAGAAGATTGAAATGCTGGAAAAGCAGATTGAAGAGTTGAAAAATAAGGGGGAATAGAAACAATGTATTCGTGCAACACAAAAGGTTATAATTATGGATTTCAATAGTTTAAACTTTACAATTTTTTGTGTGAATAATGTTGCGGCATATCTGAATAGGAGTGCAAAAGAAGTATATCATCTGATGCAAGATGCTGATATAATTAATGGTTATATTGTTCCGTGTTATGATGTATTGCACACATTTTCAAAAGAATACATAGTAGAAGATTTGGTTTCGTTTATGCAAAAGAAAGGGGCATTGTCATGATATTGTACCATACATCGACAGTTGAAATACGTCAACCTGATTTATTACATTCCCGTCCTCGACTCGATTTTGGCAAGGGATTTTATCTGACTCCGATTTGTGAACAGGCAGAACGTTATGGAGAGCGTTTTATCAGACGTGGCGAAAAGGCAATTCTCAATATTTTTTTGCTTGATGAAAATCGCACCGAGTGTTCTCACAAAATTTTTACCGCATACGATGGAGAATGGCTTGACTTTGTAACTGCGTGCCGTAAAGGATTGCCACACGAAAACTACGACATTATAGAGGGCGGCATTGCGGATGATCAGGTGTTCGATACTATAGACTTATATTTTTCAGGGGTTTATACACGCGAACAAGCACTTGCTCAACTTCAATACAAAAAACCTAATCACCAAGTATGTATCACTTCACAACATATACTTGACAAGTATTTACATTTTCAATCATCAAAAAGATTATGACTATGCAAGCCAATCCCACTATATTGCAAATGAAATATGCACGTATCGTAAAAATATTTGCCGAGCAAGCAGGCTTGTCCTACGAGGATGCCTTGGGCAAATTTTATGATTCTCAAACATACGACTTAATAAGCAATGGTATAGCAGATATGCATTGCTTCAGTGATGAATACCTTGCAGATGAACTTTTAATAGAATTTGGATACAAACAGGCACCAAAATAAACAATTACAAAATCGACAATTGCAATTGTCAAATTATAAATAACTGAAATTATGAGTAAGAT
>CACWOG010000007.1 GCA_902762455.1 uncultured Bacteroidia bacterium
TGAAACGGAGACAAGTTTCTGATTTTTAGCGAAGTGTAGCCGATTTTTAGCGAAGCAGACACAGCGGACATGGTTTTTTGTTTACTTTTTTGCCAACAATTGTCGAAGACAATCATGAGCACCGCTGAAAATCAATTAAAGGGGCGAATAACAAAGTAAAAGCCCCCGCGGCTGGAGCGGAATGTTAAAGCTAATAGTCATTTACATTTATGTTATCACATAACTCCACCCGGTGTGTCGGCTGTCACAATCTTTTCCCTATTCGGGCATAATTTTTGCATTGTTTTTCGACAAAAAAAATATTGTCATGAAGCATTTGATTACATTAATATTTGTTTTTGCAGCATTTGCGATTGCTATGCCAAATGCAGGTTTTTCGCAGGATGTCCGCAACTCCAGCTACAGCACAATCGGGCACATCGACAGCGACGGAACCGTCCGCAATTCCAGCTACTCAACCATTGGGCATATCGATAGCGACGGCACTATCCGCAACTCAAGCTATTCGGCCATTGGGCATATCGACAACGATGGAACTATCCGCAATTCAAGCTACTCGGCGATTGGGCACGTTGACAAGGACGGCACAGTCCGCAACTCCAGCTACAGTGCCATCGGGCATATCGACAGCGACGGAACTATCCGCAACTCAAGTTATTCAACAATAGGACATGTCAAGGGAATAAAACGCGAATGGGCTGCCGTGTGGTTCTTTTTCGATTTCTTCTAGAAACACGCTAAGGAGACAATTTTCAAACAATTTGTCCAACTTTCCGATTTTATGTAACCTCTCCGAGGTTGTTAAGTTCATCCAAATACAAGTCCACACATTTTGTTGTGCCATGTAAAAATCTGACACGGTGCATTTTTCTCTAATTTGTAGAATCTTTAGCGGACAACAATATTGAACAAAAAAGGACGGTTTTTTCCGTCCCATATTTTTATTTGTAGCGACGAAATGCATTGCGTCGCTACTACAATTTAATTTTATCTACCTATCACAATTCGTTTTACAACCGAATGGAAATCCGACAGAATTATTCTCACGGCATAAACACCCGGGGCAAAACCCGAAGCATCTATCGTAAGCCTATCGTCGGAAATGTTGTCAAGTTCGTAAACGACCTGTCCTGCAAAGTTCACAATCTGAATGCCTTGCATCTGCTGACCTTCCACAAAAAACATTTCTGCCGCCGGATTTGGATACAACTCGAAACTGTCGGCATCGAGCAATTCTATACCATCCTCTTCTATGACTTCCGCATCGGTAGTTGCACAAGCGGTTTCGGACAAGCCGTAGTTGCCGTAGCCACAGTCGATTTCAACCACATAGCAGTATTCGGTCTCGTAATCTAGCATCATATCGTAGAATATTGTATCAGCAGTGCTGGTGAGGTACTTGCCGTCCCTGTACAACGAATACGACTGCACGTCCCCAACCCTTGTCCAACTTACAGCCACCGAATTTCCGACAGCCTTTGCAGTAACAACAGGAAGCTCTGAACAGCCTGCAGATGCGATTCTTGCACAAGCATCATTCGATTCAATCGACTGGCATTCACCATTTGCGAAGTAAGCAACAACCTTGTAGCAGTAATCGGTTTCGGGCAATGCAAGCGTATCCACAAACGTTGTTTCCGAACCAATATACAAGCCTTCGCCACCGAGGTCAGCCGTGAATACAGCATAACTTTCAGCACCATACAAAGCGTTCCATTCAAGCTTTATGCGGTCGCCGTAGGCACGTGCTGTAAGCGACAACTGTACATTGCAGGGGAACTCCTCTATTTCGGCACAAGCCGTGTTGGAAGCCTCCGAAACGCAGTCGGCCTCGCCACGCATCAAAGCACGGACATAGTAGCAATGGTTGCCGACCTCTGGATTATTTACAGTATAGTTGGTTGCATCAACGGTGTCAATAGGCATTGCCGTGCCCTCTTCATAAAGCAGATACGAAACACTTTCGTAGTCGCCACGTTCGGCAGCATCCCAACTGAGATTTATAGTATGGAAAGTATCGGTTTCGGCAACCAGATTGGCTACTGGAGCGCATTGCGGAGTAGAAACTGCCATCGACAGACCGACTTCCATTACCTCGGGCATACAAACTACCGGCTTGAACTTGACATTTGCCGTATAGCTGCCGTTTTCAACCGCATATTCGGTTACGGTGACATCGATGCTACCGCCCACAGGAATAACGCCACCCTTGACATCGGTGCTTACCCACGAATTCTTGCGACCAAGTTCATATACAGCAATGTTGTTTGCGGCATTGGTGTTCTGTACATTTGCCAAAAGTACATATCTGTCGTCGTAGAGGTACTGCGAAACGCAGATTCCACCAGCCAACGAACTTGGACTTGCCAGCGAAGCATCGTTGATGTAGTGTACCATTCCTTCAACCTGAACGCCGTTTGTGTTGAGCTTGTAAATCTTTGCAAACGGACCGTTGTTTTCCGAAACCTGCGAGAATGCCCACAGGCAAGGAGTTGCGCCCGAGAACTCATCGTAGGCCACGCTGTACACATTGTCCATAGTGTATGAAAGCGGTATCAGAGTAGGATAAGCGGTGTTGTATGCCACCAGCTTGTAAAGGTTTGTCCAGTTGCCGATGTAGAGCAAATCCTCGGCAGTAGAGTACGCACAATAGCGGATTTGCAGGTCGGGGTCGTTGAGAGTAATCACATCCTCGAGGCTCTGGCTGTCCATATTAATCTTGTAAATCTTGTTGGTATTGTCGGTAGCGAAGAAGAAACCGTTTCCGTAGGTCATATTCCTAATTCCACCAACACCTTCAATGATAAACGTCTCCAAATATCCGTTGTCGATTGAGTACCTGCTGAACTCGCCAGCCCTCTGCCACGAAGCAGTGTAGATGTAGTATCCGTCGGTAGCGATTGCCTGCTCGGCATTGTTGTTGGTACGGATTACGGTGTCGGCATATTCCCACATAGTAGTGCTGTTGCGACGGTGCGGTACATTGCGCGTCTGCGCAGTCTCGACAAGCGAACTCCAAGCCATAGGTCCGTCACCTGTATTGCTGAGCTGAACAGTGAACTGCCTCATAACATACGGATTTGTCTCGTATGAATCATCCGACAACGAAACGCTCATCTCGGGCTTGAGCATCACAACATTGTGCTGTCCGCTTTCGGCAATGGTATCGCATACGAAATTGTAGCCTGCCTTTGCAAACTGCAAAATAGGATTAGCCCGCGAAACCATAATCACATAATAGCCAGCCTCATCGGTAACCGTAGAAGCACCGCCCGAAACCACATTTACGCCCGAAAGCTGCGAAACGCCGTCGCCCTCGGTAACATTGCCATAAACGGCAAATTCGGTTTCGGTATTAACGATTGTAAGGTGAACCGTAACAACGCTGTCGCAACCGCCGACGGAAGTAAACCGCTGCTCGTAGTCGCCTGTAGCAGAGTAGGTTTCGCCGTTCCATACAAATTCGCTGTCGAGCACAATGGTGTCGAACGAAATGCTATACGACTGGTTAACCGTAACATTTATAGTCTTTTCTTCACGGCAAGTGTCGCCTATACCTATTAAAGTAATGTCGTAAGTTCCGCTTTCGGTTATTGTAATGGTTTGTCCGTCAATTACCTCATCGCCAAGCATAACTGTTACATCCTCCTTTGCAATGGTAAGAACCGCCGAATCGCAGACCGTAGTATCCTGCGGCATATAGAACGCCAAATCCTTCACCTTTACTTCCAAGGTATCGTGGCACGAACCGTACTCATCGGTACCAATGGCGATATAACTGCCTTCGGGAAGTACCGCCGTACCGTTCTCGACAACGACCTGCTCGTCGGAACTAATTGAGTTGTACCAGTTCACTATCGGATATTCGGTCTCAATGGCAACGTGTGCGGTGTCGGTGTTGCAAAGGACATCGTCGGTGCTGACGGACATTTCGTGCCTGTCGCTTACGATGATGTCAACCGAACCTGTACGGCTTATGTTGGATGTACGACCAACCATATTGATAACCTTAGTCTTTGGAATCTTCTTGAAGCCCATTGCAACAGCAGGTTCAGTCTTCGGGTGTTCCATCATAAGACCATATTCAGTATTAAGTGCATAAACCGTATTGGCATCCTTTTCGGTAGAAGTAAGGATAACTCCATCCAGCACAAAATAGAATTTTTCGTAGTTGTCAAGCACATAGCCAAGTTCACCAACAGACGGCAGATATAAATCTGCATCGTCAGAAGCAAGCATTTCAGGTGCCTGCGACCATTCTACTTCCTCAATCTTTGAAAGCGACATAAGCAACAGGCTGTCTTCCTCAACGTTTACAATTAAGTATCCTGTTGTGTTAAATCGACTGTATTCAAAATATTTGAGCATCAAATACCCAGTTTCGCCAAATGCTTCATCTGCATATATATTGTCACCAACCTCAAATTCACCATACATACGCTTCCCACCGCAAGCAACTTCGTAAGTGGAAGTTCCCACAGGTGGAATCACATTGATTCGAGAACCTGTACCAACCGTATCTCCATCCAAAGTCCACACATATTCACCTCCGTATGCGCCAGGTCGCTCAATTGTTGCGATGGTGGTGGTTTCTCCTAAGCATATCGTATTATCAAGTGCAGTTGTTTCCAAAGCCGAATTGTCGTAAACACCTAGGAAGTTGTCGTAGGTTATCGATGGACAGTTTTCGTATGCAGGTATTGTGAGGTGGAAAATATATTCTCCAGGCATTTCTGCGGTTCCTTCAATATTCAAACTAAAATCGGTCTCACCATGATGTGAGCTTATTTCCAAGCCCAACTCATCGGTGGTAAACGTTTCCGAACCGTCCAAGCTTTCCCATGTAATGATGTAATTCAAGTAATTCAAGTCTAACCCACCATTAAAACTTATATTTACTTCTTCGCCAAGATTAACAACCTGAGACAAAACATTCGTATAAAAAGATGTTCTATCTCTATATGTAACATCTATTAATCCATTAAAGGTGCTTCCACATGACGATATTGTATATGCCTCAAATTCACTATTCATCGGATGTCCAGAAAGTGTAAGCAGATTGGAAACTGTATCGTATTCTGTACGAACACCATACGGCAAATTATATACATTTGGATTTGTTACCGAGAACACAACAGGCTCCATAAGTTCGCCCTCGCAAATCTGCTGGTTAGGTTCGCCGCTTACAACCGTAATAGGGCTTATTGGATTAACCGACACTGTAACATTTAGAGTATCAATACAATTACCCTCCAAGTTTCTTGCTATAATCCTCAGTGCTCTGTCCTCGGTAAGTATAGGAATGTAGTATCCCATTGCAGAAACCGAATCGCCCAACAAAGATGTGTTCATATCGCTTGCATCGTACCAGCTAAGGAAGAAATTGTTTACATATTCTTCATAACCTTCATCAAGAACACAATTTACGATTATGTCGCTTCCTGTACAAACAGCAGTATCGTTTACCCTAAAATGTGATGGCGAGGGAATTGTAGTAAATCCTATTTCCTTCGGAACAACACAACCATCGAACGAAACCTCCACCGATATGTTTGCAGGAGAGTTATCGCGCAAATAATTTTCATCCACACGAACCGTTACACTTTGAGTGTCGTACGAATCGGCTGTAAGTCCTTCAGGAAGATTCCACGAATAAGCCAATGCCGATCCATTATTCACCGACAAAGTAAACTCACTACCTTCGCAAATAAGGCCAAGGTTTTCGGGGGCATCAAATTCGACAACACCCTTAGTAACAGTAATTTCACGAGTAAAGTTGTAATATAATGCCTGATCGGACAATGTACCGTCCGAATATGTTGCAACTATTTCTGCTGATTGCGGTTCTTCAACGCAGGAAACAGAATATCCAACTATTGCAGTTGTGTTATTTACATTCCATTGCACATCATCATCGTTTGAAATGCCCAATTCGGTAATATGCATTACATCCTCATCGGTTTCGCCGATGAGCATTGGTGTTGCAACAAGTGTAGCTGGTGCCAAGTTTTCCGTTCCTGCCGGAACTGGATACTTGCCCTCGTTGTGCGACCAGTTGAACAAGCCGTTTGCGGTTAGTTCGCGAGTAGTTACACCTATATTATTAATAGTATCGCCATCCGCTGGAATCCACATTTGCCTGTCGTAATAGCAGTTGCTTGCCGAAACCGATCCGTTAGAAGCAGAAACGACATTTATCCTGCCATAATAGTTATCACCCACCACTAGGCAGGAATCCACAGTGACATTCTTAGCAGAAAGCACTATTGCGCCACCAGTTTCAAGGGTTTCGCCCTCGGCGGATTTACGAAGCATGGATATTGAATTGTCGATTCGCGTATCGGTTGCATCGGCAACAATACCGCCAATATTCTTGGATGACAATTCGCCCAAAAACATACAATTCGAAATTACGGTGCCATCAGATGCCACATCAACAATACCGCCAACTCGGTCGCTTGCCGAAAGGTTGGAATATACGGCACAATTGCGTATTGTAGTAGCCTTCGCATTACCGACAAGCGTTCCCGAATAATTGTAGTTCCCGTTTTCGTTGTAGTACATTGTCAGGTTTGAAATTTCCGCAGCATCGGTATAATTGAACAAACCATAATAACTTCCATTGTATTCGGTGTTCTGCCATATTATTGAGTGCCCGTCACCATCAAAATGTCCGCGGAACGGATAGCTTGATGGATACAAAACATTTAGATTCTCCTGATTAACTCGAAAATTATCCTCTGCATCATTATCTATATCATATCTGTTTATCTGAACATCATTTCCAAGCTTAAAATAGAATCCGTAACCTCCTGATGGATATTTTTCGTTTTGACACATTTCGAGAAGAATGTCACGGCAACTGGTTATAATGATTGGGTTGTCGGCTGACAAGCCGTAATCTCTACGCACTTTTATACTATAATCCCGCGTAAAATCTCCACATGTAGCTGTAATTGTAACTGTTTCATCCTGCTGTGTTGGATTATTAAGCGTAGCTACTCCTCCACCAGATGGCACCGAAACCAGATTGGGATCGGATGACTCCCAAGTTACACCCTCGACTTGCGGAAGTGTTATATCGGAAATTACCGCTGTTATTCTCTCGCTACGCCCTATTCCATCCGAGTGGAGTATTATAGGCAGACGGGCAAGCTTGATGCGCGGGTCGTTTGTATTTATTCCAGCAGGCAAAGGATAAAGCCCATCGGTGAAATCCCAATCGCCTGGAAGCTCGTTGGCAAGTGCACTACCTACCATCATCTGGGTTGTGCGTGGAGTACCGTGGTCGTAGAATCCAAGCCTAAGGGAATCGACCCTTATCTCGGTTATCTGCTCATCGAAAAAGTCATCCTCATCGGCTGTTGGCGAAATCACATCCTGCACTTGGGTGTTATAGGGGTCTGAAGAATAAGATGGACGATACGCCACAATATTGCCAGTCATCGATGAGCAACTTTGCGCAATACCTGTAACATTATCATCGCACTGGACAGAACCGTAATTTGCACAATTTGAAACAGAACCATTAACCTCACCAGCAATTCCTGATGCATAGTCATTTCCAGAAATAGTGCCTGAATTCATACATTTCTCAATATTGACCTTTACCTGATCACTTCCGCCCAAAATACCACTAGCTTGACCTCCAGTACCATTGCTGGCATATATATATCCGGTATTAACTGATGTCCGTATTATATTCTGCGAATGAGAACCATCATCCGACAACTTTCCAACTATACCTCCAGCGTATGACTGGTCATTTAAAATTATATCTCCGTTGTTAACGCAGTTTTCCAATATCAGCGAATAACCGCCAGCAACAATTCCACCACATACTGAAGAACTGTTATTAGGCTGTATGTTGACATTGTTTGTACAGTTGATTATCCTCGAGTTTCCCGAATAAGAAACTACACCACCAGCATGACCGCTACCTAGTGTCACTGTGCCTGAACCATTTGTACTGCAATTGATAATAGTTGAAGTTTCGGGATCACCACAAATTAATGCACCATTAATAGTACCAGAGAAGGTTCCATCAAGTGTAACCGAACAATTGCTTATTGTAGAACTTGTTGCTATGGCACACAATATAGATGCGGTGCGTTGAACATTAGCAGCACTTATTGAACCGCTAACTACAACATTGAGGCTATCGATTGTTGCAAAAGTAATTGCTGGGAACAGACCGCAAGTAGAATTGCTTACCAAATCTGATTGCTTTACCGTTATAGTATGTCCGCCACCATTGAAATTTCCGGAGAAACTGCTGGGTCGGCTAATTCTACTTGTGGAAGAGATGTCGGTCGTAAGCTTGAAGTTAAGTCCATGACCTCCATTTGTTATAGCCATACCCTTATAGGTAGCGGCATTAGTTGTCGAACTAACGGCTTGCGCGAATTCGCCAAAGTCGCTAAACGATTCTATGAGCAAAGGATTTTCGGGCGAACCGACTACTGCTGGAATTACAATTCCATATTCCCTATAATTTTCGTCAATGTATGACCTCAATGACAAGCTTACTGCTATAGAATCCTGGCGGAGAGATTCCACATCAACCGTTGAACTTGTAATAGGAACGCTATCGAGCATCCACGAAATGCCATTGCCAGCCGGCAAATCAAAATTGCTACGCACCGACAATATTCCATGGAAGTCGTCCTCGCTATTGGCAGGAAAAACGATTGGTGTTGTAGCCAGTTTCACAACATCATTGTTTATATCGGTACCTATAGGCATCGGGTAGCGCCCGTTAACAAAAATCCACATTTCGGGACTCAAGTCAACATTTCCAGATATAAGTTCTGATGTAAGAACGCCTTTTATGGCCATGCTATTACCCGAAAAGGGAACTATCTGCTTGTCGGTGTAGTTGTTGCTACAAGTGTTATATGTCTTGTTGCTATTTCCCTCAGTAGTGAGATTATTCAGCGATATAAGGCCATCGATAAAGCTGTCATACGACAGCATTGTGCTGGCACCAGCAGGCACATTTATGTTGTTAGTATAGGTCGATTCTTCTGAATGTTGAGCAAATGCCAAGAACCTGTTGCTGTAGTTGGCGCAATCTGAAATAGTAGAGCTGTAAATGCCTCCAGCAAATGCTCCAGGTTCATATTCAGTAGCCTCCAAATCACCATAGTTGGCACAACTGACAATTTCTGAAGAAATTGCTTCACCTATCAAGCCACCAACTTCTCCCTGGTCGGGATAACCATGAATATATCCATAATTGGTACATGACCGCAATACAACACCATTTCCATATCCTACGATACCACCAGTTGTTATACCAACAGAAGCAGATTGCATATTCAATTCCGCCATATTGACGCATTTGTAAAACATTGTTCCAGATGCATGTGCAACAATACCTCCAAAATATCCATCGTCCTCCGGATAGAAATGATCATATATATACCCCATTACCTTGCAGTTGGATATTATAGAACTATCAGCATAACCGGCAATGCCACCCATATAATAAACACTTTCGGTAGATGCATTATCATACACAACTGTTAGGTTTGATATTGTAGCACCATCTATTGCAGCAAATATACCTGCCCTATGAAAGTAGCTATTCATTCCTTCAATTGTAATAGTATGATTTCCACCATCAAAATTCCATCTGAATGGGGAATCGACACCTATTGGAATCAAATTGGTAATAGTAAAATCAGAATCTACCTTGAAATAAAGTTCCCTGTCTTGATCCAAATCAAAATCAATATTTTTATTTCCAACTGAACCTATAACTGGACCTGTCGTGTCAGAATTTAATAAGCCTGCCAATTCCAGAAAGTCGGTTTCGTTATTTATGCGGTATGGATTACCCTTGGAACCAAGCTCGTTGCCTTCCAAAAATATCTGTAAATTCTTGACATTGCCATTACGGAAAGCATATATTTCAGCACAGGAATCAACAGCATTGACTATCGAAACATTACCGCCCGAAATCTGCAAATTGTTGCTTTCTGAGCCCCATGTTACATTGTTTGCCGTGCTGACTGTAAAGTTTGATACAACGGAAGCAATGCAATCGGTAGGACTCAAAGTCATCGGAGACGATGCAAGTATTGCAATATTGGTATTGGCTACCGATGCAGGACGCGGATACAATCCTGGTGTTTCAGTCCAGCTTGCATCGTTGAAAACCGATCCCGATGTAAGTTCTGATGTCGGCTTTGCATAAAAGCCATCGACAAATGTCTGCTGAACAGGGAACTCGGTAATCCTAGTATTCTGGAAATCGAAATAGCTGCTGCTATAGGTCGGATATATTTCAGACGGAATACCATTCGATTCCACAACAACACAATTTGAAATCGTAGCTTCATCGCCTATTGGGAAATAACGCTGTGGCGTGCCTTTTATAAATGTTGATACCAGGCAATTGCTTATGGTTGCTTCTACTTGGGCGATTCCTGCAACCTGTATTAAGTTAGCGTTCGCTTCTTCAACATCAAACGACAATATGCTCACACATCCCGAAATTGTGCTACGCACCGACACACCAACAATACCAGACAATGTAGCACCATCGAAATTACCAACAGCTTTGATCTGACCGCTTGCTGTAATATTCAATATTGTTGAATTTTCGGCATTAGCAACTGCAACAGCAACATTGGAAACTCTATCTACCACTATGTTCGCATTCTCAAAATTCAGATTCTTTATGCAGGCATTCTTAATGTATCCGAACATACCAGCATCACCATATCCTGAGACATAAAGTTTTGATATTGAATGACCATCGCCATCGTATGTTCCCGAAAACGGGCGGTTCCTGCCCTTATCTCCAATTGGTATAAAACCGTCTGGGAATACTTGAGAATCCACAAAATCTAAGTCGGCAGTCTGCTTGAAGAATTTACCGGAAAAATCATTTCGGCTATTATTGACAGCCATAACCAAATTCTTCAAATCCTGCTGAGTTGAAATAAGATAAGGATCGGACTGTGTTCCGGAACCATTAAACTGAGCCATCACGCTACTACCACATAATAGCGTGAGAACCAAGAGGTTAATTATTATTTTTCTCATATATAACAAATCAATATATGTTTTACAATCAAAATCAGTGCCAAAAATCAGACACTAATTCGTGAAAGCTACAAAAGTAGTCAAAATTTTTAATCCGTTAACAAAAAAGAAAAAAATTAACAGATAAGTGTTAATTTATTGAATTATAAATGATTAACAATAAGAATCAAGACGGAGCCTTGTTGTTTACATAGTCGTAGGCTCGAGCCTACGACTAACACACAACGAACGGTCGCGGCACGCCACGACACAACCATATTTGAATTTTTAAATTTTAAATTTTTGAATTTTCTAACACTTAATCCATAATTTCATTATCTTTGTGGTTTGCATGGGTAAGATTTTTTTCATATTGCTGAATATCATCTTGTTCGCGTTCGCAACAGCGTTCGCACAGGATATTCATTTCTCGCAATTCTACTCCACCCCTATGCAGACGTCGCCTGCCAACGCCGGCAATTTCGATGGCGACTGGCGTGCAATACTCAACAACAAGAACCAGTGGAACAGCTTCACAAACGCCTACCGCACCTTTGCTGGAAGTGTCGATTACTCGCATAAGTCGCTGTTTACCAATGGCGACCAGTCGGGACTTGGACTAGTCATCAACCGCGACATCGCCGGCGACGGAAAGTTCGGCACCACACAGATAATGCTCCACGCAGCCTACTATTATCCTTTTTTGTCGGAAAGATTGCTTGCAGGCGCAGGCTTCTCGGCAGGATACGCACGGCACAATGTCCATATCGACGAACTCAACTTCGGCAACCAGTATGTAAACGACGGCTACGACCCCACGCGCGAATCGGGCGAACAATGGCAGAACACCGCTTTCGGATACTTCGACTGCGCAATAGGTACAAACCTGATTCTCAGGCTGAAAGAAAACTGGTCAGCCGAAGCGGGATTCTCGGTAGCCCATCCGCACCAGCCGAAAAAGACTTTCCTCGGCTCCGACGATTCACGCCTACCCGCAAAATGGATTGTCCACGCAACCGCCGACATAAACGTAAAGGACGAATTCTGGGTCGCTCCGATGTTCTACAGTATGGTGCAGCAAAAATACCTCGAATTTGACATTGGCGCATTAGGTCGTATGAACGTCAACCCCGTAGGTCTGCAAGCCGTATTCTTCGGAATGTTCGGTCGAACCAGCGATGCAGGAATACTTTGCGCAGGCGTACAATACTACAACGTCAGGCTTTTAGTCAACTACGACATAAACCTGTCGAAACTCACGCGCATAAGCCGAGGAAACGGCGGCATCGAATTTTCGCTCCAGTACATCTTCTCGAAGCCCAAACCATTAGAAACCCCATACTATAGGAAATGTCCGGAATTCATGTAACGAAACTTTTCATGCAATATGCGCGCACAGGCATTGCAATATGTCTGCTGTCGCTTGTTTCGTGCGTGGCAACGGCTCAGGAACGCGATGTCAACAATCTGGTTTTCAGTGGCGACAATGCTATGAAACAGAAGAACTTCTATGGTGCGGCGAAACTATACGAAGAAGCACTCAGACAAGACACGAAGATGTACGACGTTGTATGGAAAATAGCCGAAGCCTACCGTATGGACAACGACTACGCAAATGCCTTGACGCACTACAAGACATTGGTTGACAAGGTAGAAAACAAATATCCCGACGCAACATACCATTATGCCCAGATGCTGAAGTCGAACGAAGACTTTATGAGGGCGCAGTACTTTTTCAAACGGTTCATAACGCTTTCGAAAAAAGACGGCTTCAAGGGCAACAAGGCATACGCCGAACAAGCGGAACAGGAAATCCTCAACTGCGAATATGCTTGGAAACAGCAGAACCATCCGCAGGCAGTGGAAATCAAGCACGCCGACGATGGTATGAACTCGGTTTACAGCGACTTTGGAGCCTCGCTTTCGGACGGCAAAGTGCTTTTTTCGTCAATTCGTCCCGAGAATGATTCGGTAAAAACCTACGCATCAAGAATTTACAGCACAGAAGCCGATGATTTTGCAAAAGTCGAAAGCATTGAGCTTGACATACTTGCCCCAACAGACATCTCCAACCCGTGTATGAGCACCGACGGCAGACGGATTTATTTTTCGCTTACCGACGACTTCGCAAAGGGCAATACATACATTTACCAGTGTAACCGCACCTCCGAGGGCTGGAGCGAACCGCAGAAACTTCCCGAAAAAATAAATCCGCAGGGATATAATTCTACTCAGCCACATCTCATCGAGTTCGGCTACCGTCCCGATATGCTTCTATGGTCGAGCAACCGTCCCGACGGCGAAGGCGGATACGACATCTACTCGTGCGACATTCTGCCCGACGGAAGTTTCGGCACGGTAAAAAACATCGGCCGCCCGATAATCGAAGACGAGCGTTTCGCCGAATTCACCGACACCACCTCGCTGATAAATACTCCCGGCGATGAAATTACACCGTTCTACAGCCTCATCGACTCAACCCTGTATTTCAGTTCAAACCACTACAAGACAATCGGCGCATTTGACATTTTTGCGACAAAAGGGAATTTTAGGGTCTGGGATACGGTGAAAAATCTTGGTTATCCGATAAATTCGGCACAAAACGACATCTACTACAAGATTTATCCCGACGAAGGCATAGCATTCCTTACCAGCAACCGCAAGGGCGCACTTGCACAGACACACCAAAGCTGCTGCAACGACATTTTCTACCACAACATCGAAAAGTTTGTCAGCGAGGAGGAACGCCTTGCAATGGAAACCGAAATACGTATTGCCACGCTAACACAACGCACTCGCCTTCTCGTACCAATCAGCCTGTATTTCCACAACGACATTCCGAATCCAAACTCGTGGGACACAGTCACAAACCAGAACTACAGCGACACCTACTTCAGCTATATGCAGATGCAGGACAAATACCGCCGCGAATTTTCAAAAGGTCTCGACAAGGCTGGACGCGAGCAGGCAACCGACAGCATCGATGTTTTCTTCTCCAGCTATGTCGAAGAAAACTACAACCGCCTCATCGAATTCACCAAAATGATGAAGGAACTGCTCGAAAGCGGGCAAAAAGTGGCAATAACGATAAAGGGCTTTACCAGTCCTCTTAACACAGTGGAATACAACAACAACCTTGCTAAACGAAGGATTTCGTCGCTTGTGAACTACTTTGCCGAATACGAAAACGGAGTGTTCCGCCAATACATCGAAAGCGGACAGATTGAATACAAGTTTGTGGCTTTCGGCAAGACAATGGCGGCAGCCAACGTGAGCGACGACCGCAGCGACCAGCGAAATTCCGTTTACAACCCTGCAGCAGCAAGGGAAAGAAGGATTGAAATTATTGCAGTGGAAATAGAGAGGGAATAGATTTTAACATTAGTACGCTTTTCGTCGACCTTTCTTCTCAAGATATTTTATGAGAAACTCAGGTCTGTCGGTTTGGATAATATTTGCACCCATGTCGAGAATTGGTACATACACAGCATCTGGTTCGGGACTTGTAAATGCACGGTCATCATCGTAATTGCCGCAAAGCGAACCCCATAAGGTGTTTACCCACACTTTTGCTCCAGATGCGGTTACCTTGCTTGCAAGAGATTTCACTTTTTCATCCAATGTGCCAAAACAGAGTTCAAAGGCTGGTGGCTTCAGGGCAAAATACTTATTGAAAGCAGTTGTATCTGTTCCAGCAGAGATGCCAACCACAGGCATATAAATCATATTTGTTTTATGCTCTTTCATCACTGCTGCAACCTTATCGCTGGGCCATCCGCTCTTGATAATCACCTGATTGGTCATTCCAAGTTCTTCAGTAATCACCAGAACCTGGTCGTAGTAGTCGAAGCCTTGGTCAACATTCACCAGCACACGGTCCTTGCATAGTTCCAATGCCTGACGCAGTGTAGGGATTTTCATTCCAGGGATAGCAATGCCGTGACCACGCTTAAGGTCGTATGCTTGTAATTGTTCGTAGGTATAATCGGCTATGGCACCGCTGCCAGTGGTCGTACGATCGAGCGTCCAGTCGTGGCAGAGTACCAAAATGCTGTCGCGAGTCAACTTGACATCTATTTCAACCATATCTACGCCCATATTTATGGCCGATTCGATAGCGGAAAGGGAATTTTCGGGCCAGTTACGCCAGTCGCCACGATGAGCAACAACTGCCACATAGTTAGGGTCGTGCAATACTGCCGAAATCCGCTGCTCAATGGGCATTGGCTTTGCCTTTTGCTGACCGTATGTAGGCACACAAAATATCAGAGCCGCCAGCAGTATAATATTCTTTACGAAGCACCTCGTTGCACAAGAAATATTCATAGTTATTCCTTTTTTGACATTAAAGTGCAAAAATAGGAAAAATACTAATGTTGTCCGCTAAACTCGCTCTGGTCATTCCGTAAAACAAAGCGAACCGACTAAGGAACGTGTCGTGTGAGCCTGTTTGTACGGAATCTGTTCTCTAATAATACGTTAACAGATTCCGGACAACCGATTTCACACTGCTCCCCGTGCCGTATCGCAGGTTCAATCAGGTTTCCGGAATGACAAATCCCATCATCAACATTCTTATGTAAGACAGTGACAACAAGAGCATTATAGTGCTTGAACATTTTTTAACGGACAACAATAGAAAAATACGCATTAGCATCCAGCAAACTGAAAACATCTCGTGAAGTTCTGATTTTTCTTTATCTTTGCTCTCCGACTTGCAACAGAATATTAATTAGAATAAAAGATATCCAATGAATAACAACCTTAAGATTTGTATTGTGCTCGTTATGCTACTCGCTGGTTTGCAGACTGTAGCACGGGAACAAAGCTATATCCTCACATCACCCGACGGCAAACTGGTAAGCCATATCGTGGCATCAAGCGACGACGAACTATCCTACGACATCAGCCTCGACGGAGTACAAATTCTGAAGCGTTCTCGCCTGACACTCAACCGTGTATATGGCAAAACGACTACCGACCGTCTGCCTGTGAAAAAAATCACGCGCCGTTCGGTCGATGAAATGGTTCCGTCGCCATTCTATCGCCAAGCCGAGATGCGAAACCACTACAACGAACTCACTCTGCAAATAAAGGACGGCCTATGGGTAGATTTCCGTGCCTACGACGAAGGTTTCGCATACCGCTATCGCACCGACACTGATTGCACCGTGAAGAGCGAACTGGTAGAATACAATTTTGCCGCCGATTGGCAAGCCACAGTGCCATACGTGCGTGGTTTCGATGAGAAAAATCCAACAGGGCAATATTTCAATTCGTTTGAAAACACCTATACCACCGATACGCTGTCGCAACTCGACCCACGCCGTCTGGCATTCCTGCCGTTGGTTGTACATGCCGACAATGGTGTTCAGGTTTGCCTTACCGAAAGCCATCAAGAACATTTTCCAGGGCTTTATCTAAAAGGCACAGGCGTTGCAGGTCAGTTGCGTGGCGACCAGGCTCCTTGTCCCGACCAGACAGAGCAAGGCGGACACAACAATCTGCAAGAGATTGTCAAGACTCGCAAAGACTATATAGCGCAACTTTCCAAAGGCGACGAAATGCCTTGGCGTATCGCGATGGTTGCTCGCAGTGCTACCGACTTGGCAATGAACAACATGACCTATCTGCTTGCTTCACCTTGCCGACTTGGCGACATCAGCTGGATACGCCCCGGAAAAGTGGCTTGGGACTGGTGGAACTGCTGGAATATCAGCGGAGTAGATTTCGAGGCGGGCATCAACAACGACACTTACAAATACTACATCGACTTTGCTTCGCAATATGGCATCGAGTATGTCATCCTCGACGAAGGCTGGGCTGTAAATATGAAAGCCGACCTCCTGCAAGTAGTTCCGGAAATTGACTTGCCAATGCTTGCAAAATATGCCGACGAGCGTGGCGTAGGACTAATACTTTGGGCAGGATATTATGCCTTCAAGCGCGATATGGAAAATGTCTGCAAGCATTACAGCGAAATGGGCATCAAAGGGTTTAAGGTTGACTTCATGGACAGCGACCATCAGGCAATCAACGAGTTCTACTACCAGTCGGCAGAACTCTGCGCCAAATATCATCTTCTCCTCGACTTCCACGGTGCCCACATTCCTGCAGGCATCAACCGCACTTACCCAAATGTACTAAATTTCGAGGGCGTACATGGTCTTGAGAACCTAAAGTGGGCACCTGCCGAACTCGATATGGTAAAGTACGATGTACAAATCCCGTTCATCCGTCAGGCTGGCGGACCAATGGACTACACGCCAGGAGCAATGCGCAATGCTGCAAAATATTGCTATTCACCCATTTGGACAGAACCGATGAGCCAAGGCACACGCTGTCACCAACTGGCGTTATACTTGGTGCTCGACCAACCCATTGCAATGCTCTGCGACGCACCAACCGAATATATACGAGAGCCAGACTTTACCCGATTCCTTGCTTCCATTCCCACCGTTTGGGACGAAACCCGCATACTGCAGGGCGAAGTCGGCGAATATATTGTCACTGCCCGTCGCAAAGGCACAACATGGTATATAGGAGGCATCACCAACTGGACCGAGCGCGACCTGAAACTCGACCTCTCAAACATTGTTAACGGCAACCACAATGCGATTCTCTATCGTGATGGAACAAACGCCCACCGCAAAGGCAGCGACTATCGCGTGGAACACATTACCGATTTAGCCTCGCAGATTGACATTCATTTGGCACCGGGAGGCGGATTTGTTTTGAAAGTGGAATAATGCATTATCACAATTATTGGTATTGCTTGGCTTCACTATGTGAGCTAAAGGTTGCGAAATGACTTTCCTTTTATTTCTTATGCAAATAATTTACCCCAAGATTTGGACAAATGTCGGATAGACTTTCGTCCAAAAGCAGTCTAAAAACACAAGATTTGGACAAATGTCGATTAGACTTTCGTCCAAAAGTGTTGCGTGTTTCATTTTTATGTTTTATCTTTGCCGCATAATTTATTGTTATGGACAAGTATAGAATTATCGGTAGAGAAAAGGAGCAGAATCTTCTTAAAACATTGTGCGACAAGCAAGAAGCACAACTAATTTCTATATATGGAAGAAGGCGTGTAGGCAAGACATACCTCGTGAAATGTTTCTTCAACAACGATTTTGACTTCTTCTTTACGGGAAGCTACAATGTTTCGACACCTGTGCAACTAAGTTTGTTCAGCAATGCGTTGCAGCAATATAGCCACACACCACAGCCAATCTTTAAGTCGTGGTTCGAGGCGTTTTCTGCTCTTCAGTCGTACTTGTCAGCTCTAAAAAAGGAACGAATTGTAGTTTTTATCGACGAGATTCCTTGGATGGATATGCCCAATGCAAATTTCATTTCGGCATTCAGCTACTTTTGGAATTCGTGGGGTTCTACTTTTGCTCCGTTGAAACTTATTGTCTGCGGTTCGGCTACAACTTGGATGCTCGACAAATTTGTCGGCGACAAGGGCGGTCTTTACGGACGCTCGAACAGAACAATATATCTTGCTCC
The DNA here is from genome assembly GCA_902762455.1 of uncultured Bacteroidia bacterium. GTDB lineage: Bacteria > Bacteroidota > Bacteroidia > Bacteroidales > ML635J-15 > Bact-19. The sequence goes on from CACWOG010000007.1 coordinate 18,550, forward strand.
ATTTTCATTATACGAAACCGAGCAGTTCCTCATAAACAGAAATATAGTTTGGGATAGAGAGCAAATCCTTGAAACATATATGATTATGGGCGGCATTCCATATTATTTGGATATGCTTGATGGAAGTTTACCATTGTCAAAAAATATCGACAATCTCTTCTTTAGTGAAACTGGCGATTTGCGCCGCGAATACGATTTCCTTTTCCGCTCCCTGTACAAAAATTCAGAGCTATATACTCGAATAGTTGAATGTATGTCGCGGAAACTTAAGGGAATGACACAGATGGAAATCAAGGAGGAAATCAATGGCGCTGCTAGTGGAAATTTTTCTGATGCTCTCGAAAACCTTGTCAACTGCGATTTTGCACGCAAATACAACTCATTCGGCAAGAAGAGCAAAGATGCAATGTATCAGTTGTCTGACCAATATACACTGTTCTATCTGCGATTTGTTATGAACGGAAGCGGACAAGATGCTAATTTCTGGACAAACATTGATGCACATACCCACGACAGTTGGGCTGGATACGCTTTTGAGCAGGTGTGTTTTCATCATATACAACAAATAAAGCGCAAACTTGGGATAAGCGGTATTATGACAAACGCCTACAGCTGGATGTGCAAGCCTAAAGTTGACAAGGACGGAACCGAATGGAAAGGTGCGCAGATTGACTTGCTTCTGCATCGTGCCGACAGCATAATAAACATCTGTGAGATAAAACATTCAAAGCATCCGTATGTTATAACAGCCGACTATTACAAACATATTGTAGAACGCAATTCCATTTTTGCCCACCACACAAAAGCAAAAGAAAAATTACACAACACATTCATAACAACCAACGGCCTACAGCCAAATATGTATTCCAATATGGTACAGTCACAGGTTGTCCTTGACGATTTATTCAAGGACGAGTTATAAAAAGACTTTTGTCCAAAAGTGGTCTAAAAATGTACGATTTGGACAAATGTCGAATAGACTTTCGTCCAAAAGTGTTGCGTAGTTTACATCTACCTCTCCCGTCTTTCTATCACCTTCTCCAACTTATATCTGTCGCCAGTTGAAGTGCCAATAGCATCGATAAACTGCTGGTCGTAGCCGGGAGTGTCGTAGCCCCAGCGCAGGAATTTGCCATTCTCGTCGGTGCGACGGATAATCTGGTCGTTGTACTTCACAATCAAATACTTGGCTAGTTTGTCCCAGCGTTGCATCATTCGGGCGGTATAGTCGATGCTTTTGCGGTTGAGGTAACTGCGACGGTCGGCTGGCTGCATACCCTTTACGGCAAGCAACACGCTGTCCTGGTCGGCAAAGTAGTAGTCCTCAAGCTCCTTCTGTGCGGTGCGCAAGTCGCCAACCATCATCGAATAGCGCGGATACACCATATTTGCCACCCAGTTGTTCATCCAGAATGCCGACTCGAACGAAAATTCGTTGCGCGGATTGTTCTCCTGACGGAAAGCATCAGGCACTTGCGTAATACAGCAATACAGAGGTACGTATGCAACCATATTGGCATCGTCGCAGTTGAACCATGTAACACCTCCCACATCGTCGGGCAACCACGAACGCATCTGGCAGGTCATTGTGAAACCCGACTGCTGGGTTGCAATAGGACGCTCGCGGAAATACGCAATGCTGTCCTTGTCCTTGAAGTGCATCGGCAGAGGACGAATAGGCATTCCCCACGGACCAGCGGTAATGTCGGCAGTCATATCGAGCGGAGTGCCCTCAAAGTGGTCGCGCATGTCGTTTTGCAAGTCGCGCAGCGAAAGCGGTGCATCGGGCTTTATCCACAGCGGAAGATGGTCGCACTTGTCGAAATCACCGTTGATATATGGCAGGTACTTGTCCATTTCAGCCTTGCTGTAGTGATGGCGGAAGAAACTCCACACGCGGGCGTCGGCATAGCGCACATTCTCGAAGTCGATTGGACAATAGGCATCGCGGAACGAAAAGTCGGCATCGTTGCCACGGAAAAAGCCAAGTTCGCGCGCCAGCGAGATTACATCGTAGGCGTAAACACATTCCACCTCGGGACGGTTGATATTCTGCAAGTTCTTGCTGCTGATGCTCTTGTACGACTTTTTCTGTTCCTGCGGAAACTGCCTGATACGGCTGAGGTTGGCGTGAGCGCAGATGCAGTCGTCGGGAATACGCAGAGCCACCCACACGGCACCCTTGCGGCCTTTGCCCTTGCCAATTATCTCCATAATCCACGCTTCGTTGGGGTCGCAGACGGTGATGGTCTCGCCACTGCTGTTGTATCCGTATTCGTCCACCAGTTCGGCCATGCATCGGATAGCCTCGCGAGCTGTAGATGAGCGTTGCAAAGCCAAGCGCATAAGGCTGAAATAGTCGAGCAAGCCCTCATCGTTGACAAGCTCCAGCCGTCCATCGAAAGTGGTTTCCACTATGGTGACCTGCTTTTCGTTCATCAGTCCCACTACATTGTAGGTATATTCCACCTGCTTCACAAATTGACCCTCGTGCGACGGTCCCCAGCCGTGGATGGCGATTAGTTCGTCCTTGTCGTGCCTTCCGGCAGGGCTGTAAAACAGCGAACCCGAAAATCCGAATCCGTCGCAGTTGTAGGTACACATAACGCTACCGTCGGTAGATGCTTTCTTGCCGACAATGAGGTTGGTGCAAGCAAGGATTGGCTCGAAGCACAGGGCTATAATCAGGGTAATGAAAAATGTTCGTTTCATGAGAAAATGTTTGTGTAAAAATACTATTATAAATTAACTTTGAATACCCTTATTACTCTTGTCCATTCGTTTATCCAATCACCTTTTCGATTTTCAACTTCGTAATAAGTTTTGTAAGAATTATAATTGTTTGCAAAATGCTGTACAAATTCATCAATACGGGCTGTTTTTGCATCTGTAATATATGGACTTACACATACAAAATAGTTATTGCCTTTTTGTGTCTGTTCAACCAATGAGATAAGATGCTCTAATGAAAAACCATCTACATCAAGAATATTTGAGAATAAATGAATCTTAATAGCATTGGTATTGCTTTGTATATCAGTAAATTGTACAGAATCAATATCTTTTAAGACTGTTTTTATTTCACATTGACTATCGAAATGTCTCACATGTAAAGCCGCCCGTTTTAACGCAATTTCTGATGGTTCAATTAGTATGATTTTATCTATTGGCAAAGTAATGTTTTGGTTTCTCAAGTATTCAAGAATAACAATGCTTGCTAATCCTTGTCCACATGCCCAATCTAAAAATTCTATATGCTTGTTTTTCAATATATCAAATGGAAATTTTTGCAATGCAGACAACATCTTTGCTTCATGCATATTACCATAACTATTTAAATATGAGTATAATTGTGCTTCTTCTTTTAATACATTATTGCCACGACCTAAAGATTGGAAGATTTCATCTTTGTCTGAATATTTATAAAAATGCGCAACAGAAATATTCTTTATTGCTTGAAATTTTAATGCCGTATTTTTTAATAGGGTTGCGTATTTTGTATTTGATTCAATAATATAATTATGCTCTTTTTTTCTTTTTTCAATCAATTCAATCATTTCTTCCCTATCAAACCCTTTGAGTAGGCTTATATATGTGATAAGGGGTTTTAGATTTTTATTTTTTTCAATTATGTTTTTGCAGACATTTTTTAGTTGATTATTATCCGTCTGCATATCAACAATAACAATACATCTATTCTTTAAACTAGGATATTCATTATGATTTAAAAGTTTTCCATTATTGTAATCTGCAGAAACAAAACTACTAACTTCAACCGATTTAGGGAAACATTTAAAGGGTGTTCCCTCTACTTGAAAATAGTGATAATACAAGGCTTCTTTGCTCCATTCATTGTTATTAGAACACAAATAGATTGAAACATCATACTCTTTACAAAGTGCATTTATAAATATTTTAATTTTTTCATAAACAAATGGGAGGTAATGCATTCTTGCATTCTTAATTCCATCAATATTATCCGTATTTTGTTTTATATCCTTAAAATCGGTATAGTCTAAATCATATTCCAAACAATACGCTTCTGGGAAAAATTGCCATACTTTATAATTGCCTAAAGTATGAGACCCATCACAAACTACTTTTTGGAAAAATATATTATATGAGTATCTGCCAAAATCAATTAATGTGTCTTTTGATATGTTGTAACATTTTCGTGTAAATTCAGCTTGCTCGTTTTCCCATTTGTCATAATCTTCAGCATCTTTGGTTATTTGTTCGATTATTAGTTGGTAGTTATGTTGGTACTTTATTATTTCAAACTTATTCTTGATGATTTCTTCTTTAGTAGAATTAGGATTATGTTTTTCCCATTCCTTTAAGCCTTCAGGATAATGATTCTTAATAAATCTGTATTGGTTCTCTAATTCTAATATTAGCTGGTAGTTCTGTTGATACTTTATTATTTCAAACTTATTCTTGATGATTTCTTCTTTAGTAGAATTAGGATTATATTTTTCCCATTCCTCTAAGCCTTCAGGATAATGATTCTTAATAAATTTGTATTGGTTCTCTAATTCTAATTTTTTCTGCTCCCGCTTTTGATGCTTTTTTTCTTCTTCAATCCAACTATTTAATTGTTTTACTATATTTTTTAATGACTTACTTGTGTCCGAAATACTAATGTTATTTTTCGAAACAAATTCTTTGTATGCTAGAGGATATTTTTCCCGTATCATATCTATAGTTTTGAGATATTGTGCATTCCTTATTTCTTGTTCTTTTTCTATTATTTTAGATACATTTAAAACAATATCCTTTTTAGTGGCATTAGGATTCTGCTCTTTCCATTTATTTAGACCATTTGGATATGAATTCTTAATATCTTTGTATATATTTTTAATTTTCTGTTCTTGCTTTATAAGATTTCTTTCGGATTGCTTCCAATCTATTTCCGGGCGCTTTGCAATTTTTTTTAACAAAAAATAATTTGCATTAGAGAATGGCAATTTGTTATTTTCTGAAACAAATTCAATAAATGCTCTAGGGTATTTATATTGTAATTTCTCTACTTTTACATTAAATTGCTTCTTTTTTATTATGCAAACTACTATTATTGTTAATATAATTACTACAATAAAAAGAATAGAAAACACTATAATATTCATAACCATTACATTTGTTGCAAATGTACCCTTTTTTTAACAATTTCGACAATTCCAATTGCCTATTTTTCATTTCCCTGTTATCGTTTCTGATTTTCCAATCTGTTAGTTTTTCTTGCTCGTAATTCTTTACATCCCCGTCCAAATCCAACAAATCGCAATCATAACATTAATTTCACCGCAACTACGCCAAACGCTTCAACAATTCGAGCAGTACCTGCCAGATGTCGTGAATGGTAGATAGTTCAACTCGCTCGCTAGTGGAATGTGGTTCCACGATTCGAGGTCCAATGCTGGCTATCTGGATGCCTGGATAATGCTGTACAAAGAAGCCTGCTTCCAATACAAAGTGCATGGCTACCATGCGAGGACGCCAACCCAACACATCCTGGAATGTGTTGCTTACCAGCTGCAAGAATGACGACTGCTGGTCCTCCTGCCAGGCTGGAGCAGACATCACAACTTCGGAATTGGCACCAGCGACAGCAAAGGTCTTTGCTATATCTTTGCTTAGCGCTACCATATCGTTGTCGATAAAGCTGCGTGTATGTGTCGAAACAAAAATGCGGTCCTTTTCTGCAACAATTCGTCCGATATTGTTTGAAGTTTCCACAGTGCCAGGCATAGCCTCGCTCATCTTCACCATGCCTTGCGGCAGTTGCTCAAGACAGCCTGCGAGGGCATTAATAACCGTCTTTGGAATGATTGTATCCTGTTTGTCGCATTCCTCGATTCCACATGTCATGCCAGGATCGCTGCTGCGGTATTCCCCGAATAAACGCTGATTGATAGTATTGATTCTTTTTCTCACTATTTCAGAATATTCATCGGCAATGCAAATCACTATCTCACCTTTCGAGGCAATTGAAGCATTAGCTTCACCAATTTCAATACTGGCAACATCAACCCACTCTTCCTTACAAATATCTTTCAGGATAGACCTTGTAGGAATCACTGCACTGCAACGGCCTTTGTTGATATCGACACCAGAATGACCACCGAGTCCGCCCTCCATACGGATACGATACCAACTACGCGCACCTTCTGGAGCCAACTGTCTGCTAATTGGAATGCTATGGAACTGCAGGCAGGCTCCTGCGGCACCGGTCGTGATGGTGTCGTAGTCCTCCGAATCGAGGTTGATGACCTTACGGCCTTTCAAAAAATCCTTGCTCAGCTGCGAAGCACCCGACATTCCGTCTTCCTCGTTAGTCGTAGCGATGACCTCAAGGGCAGGATGTACAATGCTATCGTCCTCGAGTACGGCAAGAGCCATCGACAGACCAATACCATTGTCGGCACCCAACGATGTACCACGCGCCTTCATCCATCCGTTATCTTCGTAAGCTTCAATGGGATCGTTCAGCGGGTCGCCCATACCCACGCACACCATATCCATGTGGTTCAGCAACACGATGGTTTCGGCCTGTTCGTGACCAGGAGTGGCTGGCTTGCGTATCACGACACAATTTTCCTTGTCGCGTTCGTACTCCAGATGATTTCGTTCTGCAAACTTGCAGAGATAATCAGCCACCCGTTCTTCGTGATGCGATGGACGTGGTATCTGGTTCAGTTCATGAAAGATGCTGAAAACTCGTTCTGTCTTAATGCTAATGTCTGTCATATCCTATTTTTTTTGTTTTTGCGTTAAAATTAATTATCATTTTCCCGTTATCGTTTCTGATTTCCAATCTGTTAATTTTGCTTGCTCATAATTCTTTACCGCTACCTCTTTGCTGGCATTTGCATAGCAATATTCGCACAAATGCGGACAAGTGTTGTATTCGCCGATGTCCTTGCTTACCATACATCCGCAGGCGGTACGCTGACCTTTGTCACGGTTGTCCTTGTGCTTTATGGCGTACTGGTTGGCATTCAGCATAATGGCGTTAGGCGGAATCGGCACTGCACCGAACAAACTTTTTTCAACGGACTTGATTTCCACGCCTAAGAAATCCATCAGAACCTTATCATTGTACGCAAAGCGAATCATCAGGTTGTCGTCAACGCAATGGTTGTGCGATATGCCATCAAGGTCAACCGCTTCGCCACAGGTCGCCAAAGTGTAGTTCCAGTTGTTCGATTTGTTCAATTCCACCAATCGCTTGGCAAAGTCAACCATCTGTTCTTCAGTCCATTCGGAATAATTGACCTTGCTTTTCTCAAGATTTGCTTTCACCTTTTTGTACAGGGCGATGTCGGCAAAACTGAAAACCAGCTTTTCGGTATATCCGACCAATTTGTTACCTATATTCTCGACCTTGCAAAGCAAATCGTCAATCGAAATCTTATCCGTCAGAATCAGCGGGTCGAAACGCCAAACGACCCTGCCCTTGCCTAATTTTTCAACTAATTGCCGAAATGTTTCAATCCGCTTTTCAAGCGGTGGCACACCTCGTTCCAGACCTTCCGCAACATAGTCGTTCAGAGTGTATTGGATGTAACATCCAATGTTCCACTCCTGCAAATAATCAAGGTGTTTCAGCAGTGGCTCGGGGTTTTTCGACCAGAAGACAATGAATCGGGTGTCGCCATACGCCACATAGCTTTTCACACCATTGAACGGATTTGTCCATGCCGAATATCCGACTTTCAAACGATTGAAAAACCAGTCGGAGTAAAAGGCGGGAATGTCGGTGCTTCGGCTTGCCGAAACAATTATAGGGAACTGAGCATCAACCCATTCTCCGTTTTCGCGTTGTATTTTATTTTTGTGCCATTGAGCCATGTATTAGTTTTCTTTAATCAAGAGTATTTTGCCGTATTTTGATTTCAAACCCGAAAAGATTTATGCAAACTCATACTGCAATATTGAAATATTCAATGCATTCTCCAACTTACAGATTGTTTCGAGCGACAGGTTTTCTTCGCCTTTCAAAAGTCGC
>CACWOG010000008.1 GCA_902762455.1 uncultured Bacteroidia bacterium
ATTGTCATAACATCTTCATTTGAGAATCCATTTGGCAGAGGATAGCCATCGGTTGTTGTCCAACCACTCAACGACAAGTCAACAAGGTCAGATGTTGGAGCATCATTTGCCCTGCTGTCGGCAAGTACGGAACGCTGACTGTCGTAGTAGTTGTCTGTAGGAGCAACCTCATTGCCTGTAGAAGCAAAATTACCTATCACACTTGCACCTGAATTTATGGTCGCTGCATTTATGTTCCTGTTGACATTGATTACGTATGTGTTGGCACAACTACCTATTATACCGCCTATTGTCGTAGTCTTTCCATATACATTTCCAGCATTCAGGTTGTTCTCGATGTTGGCATACCTGCTAACACATCCTGCAATACCGCTTATATATCCATTACCCGAAACTTCGGCAAGGTTTATACAGCCTTGCAAGTATGCCATACCCGTAGAACTACCGCCATAGAAATATCCTGCGATACCACCCATATAACTTGCCTTCTGGTTTGGCGACATTACACTACCTGTTGCCGAACAAACATTGATGTCTGAATATACAGCTGCATATCCGCATACACCGCCAACGTAAGCACTGCTTGTAGATGTTGTTGTTATTTCGCCGATAAAATGACAGTTGTAAATTTGCGCGTGAATAGATGCGCTACCTTTTATATAACCACAGATACCACCCAAATATGTAGTGCCTCTGAGATTGCCTTTTACCGTTAGGTTTTCGATTGTTCCCGACTGCACATATCCGAACAAGCCTTTGTAACCTTCGCTTGCTGTAATGCTTAGTCCTGATATAGTCTTACCATCACCATCGCCATATATATATCCACAGAAAGGATGTACAGAAGTACCTATTGGCTCCCAGTCTTCGCCATCCAAATTAATGTCGGATGTGACTTTAAATGTGTATTCCGAAAAACCCGTATATGAAACTACTCCTTTATAATCAGCTGCAACTCCATTTATTGCATCACGGAAAGCTTTCAAGTCGTCAACGTCGTCAATTGTAAGTTCTCCGTACAAATGATCTTCAAACTCAGTATCAATAATTACAACTTTTGACAAACCTCCTATGGTCGCAGTAAGTTCGGCACGACCAGAACCATTCACTGTTGTACTGCTTCCATCTGATGCTATATCAATAAAACTAGTATTGTTGCTATCCCACGAAGCATCGGAACAAGCCGTAAAAGTTGTCGACAAATTAGACCAAGTGTCTGATGGGTCTAAAAATACAGCTGCAGATGCCAATTTTGCAAAGTTTGACGACTCAAGAGGCTTTGGTATTGGGAAAAAGCCTGCATTAAACGCCCAATAAGCAGAACTCCAATTTGCTCCAGACAAACCTGCTGGAGAACTACCTGTTATTTCACTTGTAAGTTTTCCTTCGTATTTATCAGCCTCATCTGTGCCATCAATACCTTTCTTTTCACTAAATTGGCTATCATAGTAGCAATATGTGGTCGTTGTTGTTCCTCCTTTTCCGACAATTGAACCGCCTTCGTTTACACCAGTATTGACAGTCCCTGCATTTAGGCAATAACTTACAGACGTTGATTTGGCTATATAGCCAATGATACCGCCAATGTAATCGGAGTTGCCGAATATGCAACCTCCATTTACATTATAACTAACTATGGCATAGTAAGCATATCCTACAATTCCACCTACATATACATTGGAGCCACTAACAAGAGCCGAATTTGCACAGTTTTGTACAATTGGCTTATAAGAACTGCTACTGCTTGCACTATAAGCATCACCAACAATACCACCGACATAACTTGTGCCAGAAACTCGTCCTGCTGTTGCACACGCATTAATTTCGGTGTAATATGCAATACCTGCAATACCACCTACATACGAATCAGATGACGAAGCCGAAACTGTGCCGTTGAATGTACAATTTTGGATTTTGGCATTACGACGGTAATGTTGTACTCCATCAATCTTTTTTGAATACCCGCAGATAAATCCGCAAATACCGCCGACATACTGCGATCCCGAAACATTTGCCTCGACATTGATATCTTGAATCAAAATATCATTGTCAGCATTAGTGTCAGACCTTACATATCCAAACAACCCCCTATACGAACCGCTTGTACGGAAATTTTTGATTGTACAGTTGTTTCCATTGACATTTCCTCTAAACGGATAAATCGCCGAAGAACTTGCATAGTAACCAATTGGCGTCCAAGTGTTTCCACCAAGGTCTATAACAACTGGATTAGCAGGGTCACTACCGATATTGATAGTTTTTCCTGCAAAAGTAACTCCACCATCCTTTACAAGCCACGACAAACCAGCAAGTTCATTTGCGGTATTAATTGTATATGCCGTTTCTTCTTCGTGTCCGGTGTACCAGCTGTAATCAACAGAAATACCATCCCAAGTACTCTGCGAGTAAGCCTTAACGATACCTAAAATCTGTGCGAACGCACAAATAAGTATAAATATTTTCTTCATATATAAATAATATTTACTATATACACATTTTGTTTAAGTTACAAAGATAGTGGTTTTTAGTAAATTAGAACAAAAAAAAGTGATTTTTTTGTCACTGATCTTTTATAAAAATAATCCCCGCCGATAAACAGGTTGTATTAGGCAACAGACTATAGGCACAAATTTATACTAGGACAGCCTATTCTGCATACAGCATGACCTTTACGATTTTTGTGCCTTTGATTTCCAGAATCCTGAAGCGGTAGGACACATCGTTGTCGTTGACGGTGACAATCTCACCCATCTTTGGAAAGTTGCCCGAAAAATACATTATGTAGCCTGCAATGGTTTCGTATTCGTCCGATTCGGTAAGCGAATAGCCGTATTCCTCGTTGAAAGTCTCGACATCGAGCAGACCAGACATTATATAGTTGCCGTCCTTGTTGACCACCACCGACAATTCGGGTGAATCGTGCTCGTCCTCAAACTCGCCAAAGATTTCCTCAAGAATATCCTCAACGGTAACAATTCCGCAGGTGCTTCCAAACTCATCCACCACCACTGCGATGCTTCGGTTGTTCTTTATCAGGCGACCAAAAAGTTTCTTCGCCGACATGGTTTCGGGCACCACCAGTATCTGCCGCATGATGTTACGCAGTTTCTGCGGATTCTTGAAGATGTCCTTTATGTTTACATATCCGATTATGTCGTCAACATTTTCCTTGTAAACCAACAAATTGGAATGTCCAGTCTCGACAAACATCTTGCGAACATTCTCTACCGACTCGTTAACAGGCACTGCAAGAATCTTGTTTCGCGGAACAATGCATTCGCGCAACTTTATAGACGAGAAATCCATTGCATTATGGAAAATCTTGAGCTCCTGCGACGACTTTGCAGAATTTGAAAGTTCGGCGCCATTGCCAATAATATCTTCTATATCAACCCTGCTGAACATATTGTCCTTCTGGTGGTCGTCGATTCTTATTCCGAAGATTCTAGCAATAAGCCTTGCGAACAAAACCGAAATCACCACTATAGGATAAAACAGCAAGTAGAAGAATGCCACAGGTACTGCAAAAGTACTGAGAGCCGAATCGCTAAGGATACGGAACAAGGTTTTGGGCAAAAATTCGGCAAAAAACAGCACAATGACCGTAGCAATAACCGTCTGCAGAAGAAGGATGAGCAATTCGTTGTTCAATGGAGCAAGCGGTGCTGCCAGCAATTTTGCCAGAAAAATACTATAAATAACATTGGCAAGATTGTTACCGACGAGCATTGTTGAAATGTACTGCGACGAATTCTTTGTTATAAACGCCAGCACCTTCGAGTTGAAACTGTCCTTCTTGATGGCAATCTCTAGTTTCAGTTTGTTAGACGTGACAAATGCAATCTCCATCCCCGAAAAGAAAGCGGAGAGCACAAGCGCCAGCACTATGATTATCCAGGTTACCATTATCTATCTCCGTTTCGTCTTTGCTCGCGACGTTCCTCGTTGCGACGCTGCATGAAGCGCATGATGAACATTCCTGCACTTATTACAGCCATTGCATAAAATATCCAAACGTTAGATACGCTATCGAACTTGGTCTGATAGTATATGCCGGCTGACAGGCAGAAAATTGCCATAACCACCCATAGGCATTCGACTACAATCCTAAAAATCCTCTTGCTATTCATCCTTTATGCTTATTACACCGGCAGGCTTCAGTATTTTCCATTCCGAAAAGTCCTGGTTCGACTCGAAGCCATCGCCAGTCAAAATTTCATCTTCAGTAGTTATCCTGACGTACTTGTCGGAATACACTAACTCCTTTTTCATGTCCCAGTACATCAGCTCCGTATTTATCTTTTCGTTTCGGCTTATGTTGTCAACCTCAACGTCCGACTTTATCTCCCACAGCTCCTTTTCAATCAGGAATCGTGCATACGAACACTTAAGTGTTGCCGTGACAGAGCCATAACCGTCGAAAAATCTGACATTCAAGCCATACCGATACTCATCGTATTTCAAGTTCTGACCTTCGAAACGCGACAATTCCTTTGCCTTCAGTTCCACCATTACCCTTCCCGAATCGCTATAAACAGTCTCGAATCCGAAAACAGAGAATGTCGGCATATTTGTACGCTTGGTTAGCAGGTTTACCTTGTCGATGTCGTTCTTGCATGAAACAAATATCGTACTTGCAACAATTGCAAGCACGATACCTGTCTTTAAAAATATTTGCTTTAAGTCTGACACTACTTGATGAACCTTGCAGTGGTAGTCTCGTTAATCCAGCAGCCTACGGTTACTGTTGCACCTTCCTTCATATCGGCCCAGAAAGCATCACCAGCCTTCGGGAAATATGCAGAGTAGGTAGATATGAGCTTGTTTGCTTCTTCGGCAACCGAAGGATCAACACTCTTAGCCTTCTGGAACTGGTCAACAACTACCCAGTAAACCCATTTGTTCTCGAAAGCATCGTTACCGCAACCCTTGCCACCTGCTGCATAAACCCTACCTATCAAGAGGTAAGCCTTGCCGTAGTTCGGGTCAACAGACAATGCGCTGCGTGCAGCCTGACGGGCCTTTTGATAGTTGTTCATTCCAGTGAAGTACAGCAACCCGAGTTCGTAGTACATGTCGGCCTTTTTCTCGTTGCTTTCCTCGAGCGAAATAGCCTCGTTGTAATACTGTTCAGCCTTGCCCGACTCACCACGCTTAAAGTAAGCCTGTCCGATTGCGTGAGCAGCGGCCGAACTCTTTTCGTTTTCGTACATTACAATAGCGGTACGCATATACAGGTCGGAGAGCTTGCACTCGTCGCTGTTGCCGTTTCTCAGAAGCTTAACAATCTTCTTTGCCAATTCAACATTTGTCGGGTCGGCTTCAAACTTCGGCGAGAACACGTCAATTATCGACTTGCAGTCGGCAGCCGAGCTGTTAACAAACAATTCTTCTACAGCGGTTGCTGCATCAGCAATCTTTGCCTTCTTGTCCTCCTTGGTTTCCTTTTCCACCTGCTCAGCAAGCGCATCGGCAATAGCTGAATAGATGTTAACCATTTCCTCCTTGCTGATTTCTTCCTTCTCGTAACGATTCAAAGCAACAACCATGTACAACTTGAGCACGCCATAGTTTGCCGAATTGCCAGCAAGTTCAAAAACTCGTGCGCACATATTGTAAACATCCACATAGTTCTGCGGACGATACTTGTTCAGCATAATAGCCTTTGAACCAAGATAGGTAGCTTCCTGTCCATACAGCTGTATCCTCTTGTCGTAAATAATGAGCAAAGTATCGATTGCTGCTTCACGAGCGTCACCTTCCCTTGTTGCAATTACATTTTCAAGGATTGTCGGTCCCTGTATGAAAATATTCTTGGTAGTCTTTTCGCTAACCCTGTCGTCGCAATTTTCAAAGCACCATTTCCAAGTCGGATATGCGTCCTTGTAGTTCTTCTGATTGTAGAACTCGGTGTAGGTTGACATATTAACAGTGAAATCATCCTGCGCAAACACACTGGCCGAGAAAATCATCACAGCCGCCATCATCAATATTAAAGTCCTGCGTTTCATAGTTATAATTTTTAATCAATTCTACTTTTTACAAACCAACGGTCAACTAAACTCAAGTTGACACCAACAATAAAATAAGTTTCCTTTACTAAATCATTTTTTAAAGAACCTCTCTGCCCGACCTGGAACGTAACGTTGAATACCGTCTTTCCGTGCCGTGGTTTAAATCCTACTCCAAAAGTAATGCCATAATCTGGAACAGACAGTTTTCCACTATCCATACTTATGTATGAGTTATTGAAAAACAAGCCCATACGATACGATGACGACTCCCAAAGATTTTTCGGGGAAAGCCTGTTCGGAGTAAATTCAGCGCCCAAAGCAGCACCTATGCTGTTGTTAAGCGAGTCGCAAACACCGAAGAATTTGCTGTCCTTCCAGTTCTGCAAAGTAAAGTCGGCAGCCAACGACAATTTATCCCTATAGGTATAGCACAAGCCAAATCCAACAGTATGCGGAAGACCTATCTTGCCTTTCATAACGATAGTATCCGAAACTATTGTATCAATAAGTGTAGTTGCAGCACTTGCAAGAGTATTGTAAACCAATGTAGTCTGCTTGGCATTCAGGTCGCGGTTGTAGCCGTAGTAGGCGCCAAGCCTCAAATTGTCCTCACCGATATGGATATTGTATTTAAGTCCGACATCGAAAGTAACATCGGAAATCTTGAATGTCTTCTGGCAGAACGAATTGATGTAAGTACCAACGGTATCGTTCACGAAAGCGATTGCATTGGAATGGTAAATCTTTCCGAAAAGGTAGGATACGCCAACGCCTAAGCTCAAGTCCTTAATCGGGTTGAACGCATTGGAGAAGAACACCTTGTTGAGTCCGCCGTCACCTGCATAAACATAATTCTTGTCGATGCCAAACGAATTGTCCGCCGAGTAAATCGAGTAGCCCACATTGCTGTAAGGTGTTATGCCGAGAGCCATCTTCCACCATTTTGTGCAGGCGAAACCGACGGCAATCTGCGACAATTCGGCATCGCTCTTTATTTTCGATGTCGGCGGATTCGAGATTGAATACTTGCGCAATCCGGCATCGAAGCCAAAATTGAATATGAAAGTCAAGGTGTCGATATCACCGATGCCAGCCGGACTTTTGTAGTTGACATCGTACATAAACGGAGTGGCATATCCCACGCCGCCCATCGACGAGTTGCGAGCCTGCGCATTTGCATTTACGTCGCCAATGCCGTAACGCGAATACGGAGAACCGACGTGTCCCTGTGAGAAGGAAAGTGCCGTAACTGCCAGTAAGCAAGCCAACAAGAATATCCGTCTAAACATTATATTCCAATATTTCATTCAATCCAAAAGCCACCAAATATGGCTCTGCAAAATTATTAAATTTTATTCGGTTTTCAAAGAAAAAGCTATCGCCACCTGTAAAAACGACCAAAAGGTCATTGAACCTACGGCTGAACTCCTTTACAGCACCTTCTATTTCATAGAGCATACCGTTCTGAATACCAATGGTTATCGCCTCTGTAGTGTTCGTTCCGAACAAGCCGTCGAGAGTTTTATCCGTATTCAATAACGGAAGTTTCCCCGTAAAATTGTGTAAGGCACGAAACCTTGTTTTCAGTCCTGGCGAAATATTTCCTCCAAGATATTCGCGCATGTCGGTGACAATATCGTAAGTTATTGCAGTGCCAGAGTCAATTACGAGCACATTCCTGTCGGGGTAACGCGAAACCGCCCCGACAACCGCCGCCACACGGTCGCTGCCAAGCGTTTCGGGAGTGCCATACTTTATTATTATAGGTAAATTTAAACGTGGTGAAAATTCAAGCACAGGGAAAAACGGACGTAAAACCTCCGCAATCTCGCTTTGGCTGATGCTTACCGACGAAACTATACAGCGGTCAATCTTGTCGAGCGATACGTTAGCCTTAAGCGTCGGAAGCAGTTCCGGCAATTCGTCGCAAACCATCTTCTGTGCGATTTCACCATCGTCAAACAGAAACATCTTTATCGTAGTATTGCCCGAATCGACTATTAGATTGTACATCTGAACAAATTTACTCCTGTTTCACATCACTAGAATCCTGCTTTTCCTGAGCCGACTTCAGCAACTTTGCGACTAGCACGACCTCCATAACGAGATATGCAAAATACAAAATGAAGAACTGCACCACATACGCAATGCGATAATCGGCATCGCTTCTTATTATAGGAATCAGGAAAACCACGCACAAAGCCATTTTCACAAGGCTCGATGCCATAAATACATAACCGAAAAGCCCTTGTTTCTGCGTCATTTTCCTAAATATGAACTTCAGCACCAAGACCACAGCCACAGTAAGCACAAAAAGGAAAAGATGCGCCTCGTAGATTCCTTCGGCGGCGCACACAGGGAAAGCACGCGCCAGCAGAAAATGCACGGCAAACAGTCCCACACCGAATATTGCAAGCTTTGCCAATACACCGGCAAGCGAATTATTTTTCATTCTTCACGCCCTTTATAACGATATAAATTGATGCAAACACGGCAAACAGCGACAAGGCTACTGTAAACCACGGCTTTTCGGTACCAAAATACTCATCGAGTTTCAGACCACCGAAAGCACCTGCAAAAATCACAATTCCCATCTCGAAAGCCAGCGAGGTATATCGCGCCCACTTCCCGAGGCCGGAATTTAACTTGTCGCCTTTTTTCTCGTTATCCATTATACGATTCTTCGGGGACTGCGGTACTCATGCTGCAGGTGCCAGAGAATACAGCATTGGGTTCGATAGCCAGCTTGGAGGTTCTTATTTCTCCTTCCATCACAGCCGTCGATTTCAGCATAAGCAGATTTTCCACTTGCATCTTGCCTTTTACCGTTCCCGACACTTCACAATCCTTGCATTTTATTTCGCCGACAATCTTGCCGGTATTACCAATGACGAGCTTCGACTGAGTGGTCAGATTGCCCTCCAATGTCCCGTCAACCCTAACATCGCCCTGCGAAACGATATTGCCTACAATGTTAGTTCCGCTGCCCAATATGTTGAGGTTGTTACTTATTTCTTCGCTTCTTGCCATAACTTATATTTTTTTCGACCTCAAAAATAATAATAATTTGAGAATTGACAACGAATAATGTTTATTGCTTCTATATTTTTGGGGGGTGTGGCTTGCTTGCTGTTTTTGATCGCCCCCCATCGTTAAAGCCTTTAATGGCGTTAACGGCCTTAAGGCTATGGGGGGGCAACAAAAAAACAGCAAGCAAGCCTTTTGTATTTTGTCAGCAAAATCGTAAATCGTACTTCATAAATCGTAAATAAACCTTATTTTTGCAAAAATTTTAGCGATGAAAACGAGAATAACAATATTGCTTTTTGCCTTTTCGATGGCAATTATCGGAATGAACTCATGCAACATACAGGAAGTAAGTGTCGGAACGCCCAAAGACGTAAAAGTTAACAACTTGAGTCTAAGCGGAATAAGCATTGGCGGAAAAATTCCAATCAACAATCCAAACACGTTCGGATTCAATGTAAAAGGTGTAAAACTTAACGTTTCGGTAAACGACATTCCAATCGGATGCCTCAACAAAAAAGAAAGAATTCACATAAGCCCGAAGTCGAACAATGCGTACCAGATAAATTACGATGCTTCGTTCAAGGATATTGTAAAAGACCCCGTTGCACTTACAAACGCTCTTACTAGGGGCAGTGCCACCTTAAAGTTGTCTGGATATGTGAAGGTTTCAAAATTCATAGTGTCGAAAAAAATAAAGGTAGAACACACAGAAAACTTAAGCAGGTTCAAGTTTTTTTAGTACCTTTGCAACAAATTTGATATTCTGATGAAAAAGATTGCAATACTATTCATAATAGCCTTCTGCTCACTGCAAATGCTTGGGCAGAATATAACTCCTTCACGCATAAAATATTTCAACGACTCCATCTACAACGGAAAAGTAAAGATAGAACAGGATGCCTCGCTGAAAAATTTCATGGAGACATGCGTGGGACTCAACAAGAAACGTGACGGATTTCCAGGCTACCGCGTAAAAGTTTTCGCACAGAACACACAGGATTCGCGTTCACGCGCCAACGCCATCCGTTCGGCTTGCAGCGACGACGACCATGAGGCATACGTTACATTCGTTGAGCCGAACTTTGAAGTACACGTTGGTGACTTTATGACGCGTTTCGAGGCTCTCGTGCTGATGAAAGACCTCCTTGCAAAATATCCCGAGGCATACATCATTAAGACGAACATAAAATATCCTATCCACTGATGGACGCAAAGGACCTCAAGCGGTTAGAAGATATTGCCGCTACTATACGACGTGACATCATTGATTCGCTGTGCGAGGCTGGCTCTGGGCACATTGGCGGTTCGCTCGACCTTGCCGACATATTTACTGTATTGTACTTCCATACGATGAGGCACAATCCGCACAATCCGCAGATGCCCGACCGTGACAAGCTTATTCTCTCGATAGGTCACACTGCACCAGTGCTTTACGCAACTCTTGCCAACGCAGGATATTTCCCGAAGGAAGAACTTATGACTCTGCGTAAGATTGGAGGTCGCCTTCAAGGACATCCTTCATTGGCATCGGGACTGCCAGGAGTGGAATCGGCATCGGGTTCGCTCGGACAAGGCTTGTCAATCTGCGTCGGTATGGCCCTTTCCAATAAGGTAGATGGTTGCGACCGCAAGATTTTCTGCGTATGCGGCGACGGCGAAATTCAGGAAGGCGAAGTTTGGGAAGCCGCAATGAGCGCAGCTCACCACAAGCTAAGCAACATAATCGCAATAGTTGACCGCAACCGCCTTCAAATCGACGGACCAAACGAAAACGTGATGGGACTGGAACCTCTACGCGAAAAATGGTCGTCGTTCGGATGGGACGTTTACGAATGCAACGGCAACAGCATCGAAGAACTTGTCCACACCTTCGACAATATGGCAGGAGACAAACCGAAAGTCCTCATCGCCAACACAACGATGGGCAAGGGCGTAGCCGAAATCGAAGGCGACTACAAATGGCACGGGAAGGCTCCAAGCAGGGAAGACAAGGAGAGGTGGAATATCAATTGACAATGGACAATGGACAATTAACAATGGATAATTGACAATGGACAATGGACAATCTCAAACCATCATAAACAATTTGAAACAATCTCAAACTATCTGAAACAACCTCAAACCATCTGAAACAACCTCAAACCATCTGAAACTTAACATCCCTCCACCCTACATCCAGTTTCAGTAATCTCGGCAACCAAAGTACCCAATTCGTCGGTAACAACAATTCGGAAAAAGCAGTTCTTCCGTCCAGATTTCAGGCATTGCGCCTCGACTATAAGTTTAGTACCCCGTACAGCATTCAGATAGACAATGTTTGACGAAACAGAAACCACCGAAAGTTTCTCGGCATTTGCTGCTACTGCAAAACAAAAATCGGCAAGCGTGAATATAACGCCACCCATAACCGCACCCATAGCATTACGATGACGGCCATCTATTGCAAGTTCACACCTCGCATAATTTTCTGCGACATCAACAATCTCAATGCCAGTGACTTCTGTCGCAAAACGGTCGTGACCGAAAGTTTCTCTCGCACGTTCAAGCAGGGAATCACTCATTTCCAAAAAGTTCCTTTTCGACAAGTTCGCAAATTATATGGCCTATCATTATGTGTGCCTCCTGAATTCTAGGAGTATCATCGGAAGGTACATTTATAATAAGGTCGGCAAACTGAGCCATTTTTCCGCCGTTGTTCCCTGTCATTTCTATGGTAAATACGCCCAATTCACGTGCTTTTTCAAAAGCTTTCAGCACGTTTGCCGAGTTGCCCGATGTGGAAATTCCCACCAGCACATCGCCCTTGTGCGCAACAGCCTCAACTGCCCTTGAAAATACATTTTCGTAGCCATAGTCGTTCGACACCGAAGTCATATAAGAAGAATTGCAATGCAAAGCTTCGGCATACAAAGGCTTGCGGTCGAGATAAAACCTTCCCGACAGTTCGGCTGCAATATGCTGGGCATCGGCAGCACTGCCACCGTTTCCACAGAAAAGCACCTTTCCGCCCCTGCGATATGCCTCAACCATTACCGATTTGAATTCGCCAATACGTTGCACAAGTTCCGGATTTTCCAATATGCGCTGCTTTACGCTGATACTTTTGTTTATTATTTGTTCTATATCGATCATTTTCAATCAAAAAGAGTTTCTATTGTCTTTGTCAAATTCACCCACGAGAATTTTTGTTTTTCCACAACGACATTCCTCTCGAAATCCTCGCGCCGGTCGTTCTCGTAGAAATCCACAATTGCATCGGCAATATCCTTGGCATTCGGCTCTACTACATATCCCACAACACCATTCGGAACAATATCGGCAAGTTTTTCCATATTGGTTACAAGCATTGGCTTCTCGAAATGATATGCCATCTGCGTAACACCGCTTTCCTTCGGCTTCTTATATGTCTGCACAACCATATCGGCGGCGGAGAAATACTTGTTAACATCGCGGTTGTTGATGTATTCGGTTCGCATCTCAAGAAATTCGCCAACGTTGGCTTCCCTAATCTTGTCAATATACATCTGTATATTGTCCTTGAATTCGCCTGCCACTAACAGTTTTACATTATACTTTCGCAACCTCGCATCGGCAAGAGCATCTATCAGTAAATCAAGTCCTTTGTATGGTCTGATGTAGCCGAAGAAAAGAAGGTATCTGCAATTAGGGTCAAGCGAAAGTTCATCTATAGCCATATCACGTGGAATGCGTTCGCCGTATGGCACGTTTATCGGCATATTGGAATATTTTTTCGGTTTAGGTTTCTTCTCGAAATGCTCTATGTCCTCGGCAATGCCTTTGTTTACACAGACAAAGCCGTCAACATTGCGGGCAAATTTATAAGGCAGGAAACGGTCGAGAACATTTGCATTATCAGGGATAATATCCTTAACTATGGCGATACGCTTAATTTGCGAGCATACATTCAATTTCTGAGCAATATTTCCCATACAAACCGATGAACGAGAATCTGTATAAGCAAAAATAACCTCGTCGGGAAGGGATTTCTTGATATAGTTGGCTGTTTTTCTCCAACTCATAGGACTAATCGAATTTATCATCTGAGTTATCTTGAGATTCTCTGGTGATGAATCTCCCGACAATTTCTTAGATCGCATTCCATCATACCTATATGTAATGATTTCCACATCGTTGCCATCGGCCATCAATTGACGAGCCAGATTATGGTTGAACACAGAAACCTTACTCCTATACGGATAAGCCGTACCTATAATAATAACCTTCATCTTCCATCTCCTAATCGAGTGCAAAGTTAATCTTTTTATGAACTATTGAAACTCAAATCATCATTTTTTTCAAATCTTTGAATATTCTAAAATATTTTTCAACAATGGTGCATTGAGAGAAAAAAAAATGTACTTTTGCATCCCTTATGCTTGAAGCAGGGGTGTTTTGAAGAAAATAGTTTAAAATGACGAAGTTAAGCGTAAATATCAACAAGATAGCGACCATTAGGAATGCTCGCGGAGGCAATGTTCCCGATGTGAAATTGGCGGCAATCAACTGTGAAAAGTTCGGTGCGCAAGGTATAACTGTTCATCCTCGTCCCGATGAACGGCACATAAAGTATCAGGATGTGTACGACATACGCCCGATAATAACTACAGAATTCAACATCGAAGGCTATCCGTCGAAAGAATTTATCGAACTTGTATTGAGAGTTAAACCCACACAGGTAACGCTCGTTCCCGACCCGCCCGAGGCTCTTACATCTAATGCTGGCTGGGATACGGTTGCTAACAAGGATTTCCTGAAGAAAATAATCGGTGACTTCAAGGATGCTGGAATAAGGACATCCATCTTTGTTGACACGAAGCCGCAGAATATAAAGGGTGCAGTATATACCGAAACAGACCGCGTTGAGTTATATACCGAACCATACGCGACTAACTTTCCAAAGAACAAGGAAAAGGCAGTTGCCGACTTTGTAAAGGCTGCCAAGCTTGCCAGTGAACTTGGTCTTGGAATAAATGCAGGTCACGATTTGAATCTCGACAACTTGAATTACTTTGTGACTAATGTTCCCAATGTAGCAGAGGTGTCGATTGGCCATGCGCTTATATCCGATGCGCTTTATATGGGACTTGAAACCACAATAAAGAAGTATCTTAAAGAGTTGAAAACAAAGTAGATTCCATCAAAAAGACAAGTAAAAAAGCATCCGCGAAAACGGGTGCTTTTCTTATGTTTGCAAATCAATAGCCAAAATCATTTGTCAAAAACATAGAAAGTTTTGTCAAAATAATAGATGTGTTTTTTTATATGGATGAGACGCATTTATTTTGCTGAAAATATTAGATGCAGCATTGATTATGGTGAACATAAAAAGTATTGGTAGAAAATATATTTGAGAACGTCCCCAGTCTGCAGGGGGACGGGAAATATGGCTGTGGCAAAAAAGTTGAAAAAAAA
This sequence comes from uncultured Bacteroidia bacterium, assembly GCA_902762455.1. GTDB lineage: Bacteria > Bacteroidota > Bacteroidia > Bacteroidales > ML635J-15 > Bact-19. Next base: position 14,478 of record CACWOG010000008.1, read on the forward strand.
TTTAATCCGAGGCAACGAAATTGACATTTCAGTTGTCATAGAGGAAAAGAAAATGTATGTTGAATTTTAAAATTAATATTATGAAAAGGATAGTTTTAATATCACTACTCGTTGCAGCAATGGGTGTGATGGCTTTTGTAGGATGTGAAAAGCCGGAGCCGATTGAAGAACCGCAAGACAATGCGACTACTCTAACTCATAAAACAGAATTAAAGTATTCCGGATGTCATTCAAGTAAAAGGAATGGTTCGTATGAGCCAATAATATCAACAAATTACGAAAATTATACCTTGCAATTGGTGATTGATAATTTTTATGTTAATTGCGGAATTGATAGTCTTACTGTAGTATCAGAATTTGATGCTCAAACCATTTATGTCAATCTCATAGAAATATGCGAAAACCAAGCAAATTGCAGTTGTCCAATTGATATAAATTATTCAATTGACAATATAAAGCAAAGTACATACGAATTGGTAATAAATAGAGGTAATAGTATTATTTATCAGGAAGAAATAACTTGTGAATAATGAAAAAGATAGTTTTTACCCTTATAGGGATATTGTCAGCAATAATTGTTAATTCATTTCAGTTGTCATAGGGAAAACGGAATTAATGTTTAATAAAAAAAACTATTGGTATGAAAAGATTAGTTTTAATATCATTACTCGCAGCAGCAGTGGGTGTGATGGCATTCTTAGGATGCGAACGACCAGAACCGATTGACCCGACCGAAGGGCAACCGCAAACGGAAGCAGAAGATTCTTTAAACCAAATAACAGATAGAACATACGGCATTCACGGATTGTGGAAATGTACAGATTATGAAGAATTGGGCGCTTACTATTTGAATTTTAGGAGGAACGTCGAAAATGCGGGAATCCTAACAAAAGAAAACTGCACTTTGGAATGGCGTACCTTATTTGACGACAGCCCATATTATTATTCGTTGATTGAAGATACCGTACTGATATTTTATGAGCCGACGTCAACATCAATGGAAACGATTGTCACGAACAAAATGCTCAGATTGGATACCATTGGAATAAATTCAATGGGAGAACCTGTTTGTAGAGACTTCGGCGTTCAATACTATTCATTTGATAGCATAAGGCTTTGGTACACAGGAGCACTTCCAACTATTACTGGACCAGATGGCCCTGCTGCTTCTATTCGCCTGAAATTGGTAAATAGATAGTTATGAAACAAAAAATTATGTATAATTTAGAATTTTGAGCTATGAAAAGATTAGTTTTAATATCATTACTCGCTGCAGCAGTGGGTGTGATGGCATTCTTAGGATGCGAACGACCGGAACCGATTGACCCGACCGAAGGACAACCACAAAGTGCAAATGAAGATTCGCTGATAAACCAGCAAACTAGAACAGTTGAGCATTGGCGTATTGTTGATGAGGATGTGTGGTATTTTGATACCATTGAATCCACATATCACCGTAACCCGTACACATACGGATATTTGGATATTTATTTGTTAGAAAACACTTTGCATTGGATTGATGCCGATTCTACAGATTCTTATGTAGGTGGCAATAGATATGACCAATATTCACTAAATGGTGATACTATAACTATTATAAATACAAATGGTGTATCTCCATATCCTCAGCCTGATACTTTAAAATATTTTATAGAGAGAGAAAATGACACAATTATGAAATGGCATTTTCTATTTAATCCTGGGGACTGGGCATCAATCCCATCTGTACCATACGCAACTTGGACTACTTTTTATTTTATGGGGGAAGAATAATGAGGCCTTATTGTAAAATACCCCAAGATAGTCGTAGGCTCATGCTTGCGACGTAGTCTTTACAAGCGATTTACACGTATCGCATGATTTTTTCAACAACATTATTTTAAGAGATAGGATTGTAAAGGAGTAAAAAGGAGTTTACATTTTCATTGTTTTGACGGCGGGTGCATTCCGCATCTGCCGTCATTTTGAAAACAAATTCAAGCAACATCAAACAATCAGAAACAAAAAATTACCAACTTTTATAAATAGAGCATTGTGTCAGTAATTAACTCTCAGACTGGAGATAGAATGATTTCGCAGGAGATGGCAGGGTTACTACTTTGCATAGAAGGAAATGCCAATCTGCTTATTAATGGCGCAGATTGCCATTTTTCTCGTGGTACCTTGTGTATCATCAGTCCGTTTCTTAGTATAGAAAAGTCTTCTTCGTCTGACGATTGTGTGTGGGAGATGATATGCGACAACAAAGACATTTTTCATTCGGTAGCAATTCACATATTTGACACAATAACCAAAACCAACCTCTTGAAAAATCCTTGCATTCAAATTGACGAAAAGCATATTGAAGAATTTGTATTCTTTGCCGACAAGATAAAAAGCAAACAAAGAATGCTAGACAAAGTATCGAAAAAAGAAGACTTTGCCATACTTCGTCACAATATAACTTTACTCAAGCAAACCGTGTGGGTTGATTATCTGTCGCTATATTTTCAAGAAAGGTCTTTTCCATCGCACAATATGAGCAGGAATGAAAATTTAGCATACGAATTTATATATACACTAAATCAACATTATTCCGAACAACGGAGCGTTGGTTGGTATGCCGATCAGGCTGGACTTTCACCTTGCTATTTTTCGCAAATTGTGCATCAATATACTGGCAATACACCTACAGAATGGATAAAAAATACAATCATTGCCAATGCCAAGAAGCTCCTTACGCAACCCAAAGCATCCATCAAAGAAGTTGCTGCCGAGTTGAATTTTCCCGATCAAGTGACATTCAGCAAGTACTTCAAGAAATGCACGGGGATGTCGCCAAGTCAGTATAGGAAATCAATTATTGATGTCATATAGAATGCCGAATTATTAACGTCAATAATGTAATTGCATACACCAGAATTGTAAAAGAATAAAGTTTTTAGGCGGCAGATGCGTTTTGTGTCTGCCGCCTTTTTGTCCGGTACCACAAAACAAACATTTCTAATTTTCTTCATTGTCATACAAAGTAAATCACTTACATTTGCCGCCAATTTTGCAATGTAGTTAATTTAGATTTTGATTTTTTGAGAAATGAAAGTTAAGTATCAGGATTTGATTGAACAGTCGTTCGACTTTCCAACCGAAGAATTTGAAGTAGAAGAAGGCGAACTTCTTTACTACGACATTCCGCTTATGGACTTGGTAAAGCAGTATGGAACACCACTGAAATTCACATACTTGCCAAAGATAACCGAGAACATCCAGAAGGCAAGGGTTTGGTTCAACGTGGCAATTACAAAGGCCGACTACCAGGGCAAGTACGTTCAGTGCTATTGCACAAAGAGTTCTCACTTCCAGTTTGTAATGGAGGAAGTGCTGAAAAACAACGTGCAGTTGGAAACCAGTTCCAGCTTCGACATCGACCTTATCCGCGCACTAAAGGAGCAGAACCTTGTTGACGAAAGCCTGCATGTTGTGTGCAACGGATTTAAGATTCCTGCATATATCGAGAACATCGCCCGACTGATGAACGAAGGCTTCAAGAATGTCATTCCAATCCTCGACAACCCAAACGAACTGAAAGGCTTGCTCGAAAACGTTGAAGGTGACTTCAATGTAGGAATACGTATCGCAGCCGAAGAAGAACCTAAGTTCGAGTTCTACACTTCGCGACTTGGTATAGGTTACAAGAACATAATGCAGTTCTATCATGAAGCCATTGAAAACAATCCACGGGTAAAACTGAAGATGCTACATTTCTTCATCAATACGGGAATCAAGGATACCGCATACTATTGGAATGAGCTAAATAAGTGCATCAATGTTTATTGTGACCTGAAAAAGATTTGTCCCGACCTCGATTCGCTTGACATCGGTGGCGGCTTCCCGATAAAGAACAGCCTCAACTTCGACTACGACTACGAATATATGGCCGAGGAGATTGTAAACCAGATAAAGATGATATGTACTGCCGCAAAAGTGCCAGAACCAGATATTTACACCGAGTTTGGCTCGTTTACCGTTGGCGAAAGCGGTGGTGCAATATATTCGGTAGTTGACCAAAAACAGCAGAACGACCGCGAAAAGTGGAACATGATTGACTCATCGTTCATAACCACTTTGCCAGACTCGTGGGCAATAAACAAGAGATTTGTAATGCTGCCACTCAACCGCTGGGACTGCCAGTACGAACGTGTTTTCCTTGGTGGTCTTACTTGTGATAGCGACGACTACTACAACTCCGAACAGCATGTCAATGCGATTTACCTGCCCGAATTCGACCCGAACGAAACGCTTTACATAGGCTTTTTCAACACTGGAGCATATCAGGAAGCGATAGGTGGTTTCGGTGGAATTCAGCACTGCTTGATTCCTGCGCCTAAGCATGTACTGATAAACCGCGACGAGGAAGGTAAAATTACAACTAGACTATATTCCAAGGAGCAAAGCTACAAGTCGATGCTGAAAACACTAGGATACTATTAGTCAACAGAAACTTTTAAATGGTGAAGCTATTGAAACGCCAGTAGTGACTTTTTATCTCCAAAAGATGTCTTCTTCAACCTTATTACTTATTTTTGCACTTGCTTGTTGAATCTGCAAAGTGTAAAAAAATCCGAAAAAATATTTCTCCAATACATAATTTTTGTATTTTTGCTTCGTCATACATTGCTTTAGCATTTGTATGGCAGACATAATAGAAAAGACGTTGAGCTAACGTTTTATCTGCGGCATCTTGAACTTCGCAACTTCAAATCTCCCGCATGGTAAAGCAATAGTCAATGTCCATGACTGTATATTATTGTAATCAGTATTATACGTACAGCGTGGGCTTCGGCATTGCTTATCCTCGGGAGATGGGCAATGCGAAGGCCTAAGGTGCGGGATAGGTGGTATGCTTGATACCCGCGCTTCTTTTTTATATGCCTTTCACCTTAGATTTTAGTAGAGCCTTTCGGGTATCGGGCAAAATACAAACCGACGGGCCGATGGGATATAACCGGCAACAATAGTTATGCGTAATATCGCAAAAATTTTATTTGTACTTGCTTTCATAGCTTTTGCTATGCCAACATTTGCACAACTTACAAAAGAGCAGATTAAGGAGCGCAAGGAATTGTCGAAGATGACAAAGAAAGAGGTTGAGAGTAAAGCTTCTAAAGATGCTAGAAAAGAAGCAAAGAAGTTTTTAAAAGAAGGTTGGGTTATAACACCTGGAACTCTTCCTATTGAAAAACAATTGGATAAATCCTGGAATATGCAGTATGAGATAGACGAGAATTTAAATCCAAAGTATATCATTGGTGAGGCGATGAGTATTGGTGAAGTTTATGATGCTGCAAAATTTCAGGCTATAGAATTAGCAAAACAACGGATTGCGGGATTGATTAAGACAGAAGTGACAGCTGTAGTAAAAGCTACAGAAGGTAATGATCAGTTGTCACATGAAGAAGCCGCTTCTGTTGAAGAAGCACTTTCTGCATCAGAGCATCTTATAATGCAAAGTATAGGACGCGTTTTACCTGTTGTGGAGATGTATCGAGAAAAAACAAACAAAAATAAAGAAGTTTATGTACGTCTGGCATATAACTATGATATGGCAATGCAGGATGCAAAGAAGGTGTTGCGCGATGAATTGAAGAAAAAAAGTGAAGAGCTTGCAAAGAAAGTCGATTGTATAAATTGGGGAGTTTGCAAAATAGATTAGAACTTGACAGATATGTATAAGCATATTGTATTGGTATTTCTTTTACTAATAGGTGTATTCAAAATTGGTGAAGCACAGCGAGTTGTGGAAATCAAGGGTGAATACACCTATTCTCCTCCAAAGAATATTACATTGGAACAGGCTGAAATGGAAGCTATTGAACAAGCTAAATACGATGCTATGATAGGTGAGTTTGGGCAAGTTATAGGTCAGAAAACAACTACAATAGTTGAAAATGTAAATGGCAAATCAACAGTCTATTTTTATTCTGAAGGAGGAAGCACTATTAAAGGTGAATTTATAAGATATATTGAACCTCCTAAATTACAGTATATTGTAGATGATAATGTTTTGAAAATTAGGGTTGAGGTTTATATGCAAGTACGTGAGACCATCTCTGCAAACTATGATGTTGAAGCTAAGGTTCTACGTAATCTTCCTAGACGAGAAAAAGACGTTTTGAAGTATGTGTATAATGAGAACGAAACGTTCAATTCAGGTGATGAGATATGCTTATACTTTGTGTCTCCTACAGATGGGTGGTTGTCAGTGTATTTTCGTGATAACGAGACTAAAGAGGTCAGTCCTTTGTTGGATTTGGTAGAAATAAGACATGATAAACCGTATGTATTTCTTAGACCACAGAGTGACTTGGAACGTCCAGTTAACTTGACGAGCGATGGTAATTCAAGTTTGTGCCGGATAATTTTTGTTTTTTCTCCTGAAAAATACGTTAATATCAAAAAGGAAAAAATGTCATACGAAGATTTTGACAGATGGTTAGGTAGGTGTAAGACAAGGGATAAACAGATGATAAGTAAGGACATACAAATAAACGTGAAATAATTCAATATATGAAAATAAAGATTTTGTTGCTTTTTTTGTTGGCGTTGGCAGTATATGCTGAAGCGCAAAATATTATTCCAGAAATTAGAAAAGAAAGCGGAGACTTTGAATATGTTATACGCAGAGTAGATGCTAATGCGACAACTGACATTGACTATATTACAAGGATAGTAGTTGAAATAGAAAATAAATCATTAGAAAAAAGGGAAATATTGCTGAGTAAAGCATATTTGAAAAATGAATTTGGTAGTGTGTATAAAATCAAGTCCATAGACGGTAAAAAAAGTAAGAAAAAATTGATGATGCCAGAAGAAAAATGCGAAGTGTCCATGAACTTTGAGAGGGCAAGCGGAATAGTGTCTTTTGTTGTGCCAAGTTCAGTGGAAATGAAGAACATTGATGTCAGTTATTCTTGGGAAGTTGAGACGGAAACTATTGAAGACGACAAAGATAAAAAGCATCTTGATGTTATTGAGCCTGTTGTGAAAGAATATAGGGAGGGTGTCTATAAGTTGTATCATGAGATTACGCCCTATTTAGGCTATATTACTCTTTCCGATGTAAGGCGGTCAGACCCGAGGGATGAGTTTTTTGCAAAAAAGAAAAATGTTACTAAGCAGACTTTTAGTGATGGGTATTATTATATTGAAGAAGACTCAACAGGTAAAAGGCAAGGGTTAGGATTGTTTGTATTTAATGATGGACAATGGCTTCTTGGGGAGTGGAAAGATGGCAAGAGGTCTGGTTTTTGTTATTGGTCTGATACTGCGATGGGGTATTTGATGTATCAAGGCGAGTTGTTTGGTGGTAGCACATTTAATGGTAGAGGTATTATGCTGCTGCGAGACGGTTCTGTGCAGATGGGGAAGTGGGAAAATGGACATTATAAAGGAAATCCAGAGATAATTACGGCTGAAGAGTTGTGGGATTTTCCAATTGCACTGCCATACATAGTTATAGCGCAGCATATAGTAAATAAAGAAATAAGCGATTGGACGAAAAGAGGAATGACGGAAAATCCGGAAGATTGGAGAGAGAGAACAAAACCTGAAAATAAAGAACGAAGGACAAATGATATTCTTTTGCCATGGATAAGGGAAGATTATCTAGCAAATACGGCTTCAAAAAGTAGGCTTAATATGAAACTTAGTAAATATGACCCTATCAATGAAAATTTTCTAATCGTTGATAGCACTTTTGGAGAAATGATAGTAGGTGTAAAGAAGGATGAGGCGGTTAAGTTTAAAGCACTATGGGAAAGTAAAAGTCTTCAATTTATTCCTACATATTTCTTTAACGGCAATAGTGTTGAAGTCAAGACGGTATCCTTTCTCAATAATGGGTTTGAGATTGCACGTGTGAATAACAAGTTGAAGCATGTGGTAATTGTTGACATTAACCCGGGTTATGAAGGAGGAGGAGTCATAATTGATCCAGGAAAGGAGGACGGGAAGGGACCGATAGTAGATGTATTTCCTATTGTATCAGATGTTGATACGGCTATTCCGATTACTAATATAAGACGAGAAAGACCCTGTTATGTCTTAATCATTGCAAATGAAAATTATACACGTGTTTCGAATGTACCTTATGCCATAAATGACGGACGGGTTTTTGGTGATTATTGCAAGAAAACACTGGGAATAAGGAATGATAACGATAGGATAGAAATTGTTACTGATGCGTCATGGGAAGCAATATATGAAGCAGTGGAGAATATGATAAAGTTTGTTAATGCAGGTGATGGAGACATGGATGTTATTTTCTATTATGCAGGACATGCTTTCCCCGATAGGGATAAAACATATTTGCTGCCAATTCAGGGTACAACGACTGGTTATGAGTTGCGTGGATTATACGACAAACTATTGGCATTAAAGGCAAAATCGGTAGTATGTTTTTTGGATGCGTGTTTCTCAGGAGATGTGTTGGCAAGTGACGGTTCGCGTGCAGTACGTATAGGACATAGTATGGAAATTCCTGATGGAGCAGGAAATCTTGTTGTTATTACAGCTTCATCTGCTGAAGAATATGCAAATCCTATTAAAACGGAAGGTCATGGAATGTTTACATATTTCCTCCTAAAAAAACTAAAGGATAGTAAAGGTAAAATAAATCTCGGAGATCTTTTTGAATATGTAAGAGAAAATGTTAAAAATGAGTCGAATAAAAGTGGAAAACTACAGATTCCACAGGTAAAGCCTTCTAACTCTATGAAAGATGTCTGGGGAAAAATGAAATTATAGTAGTTAAATCGTAATGAATATAATGAGAGTATTTTTATCCACAATATACATATTAACCCTATTTTTGTTTGGGTTTCAATTTGTTGTTGATGCTCAGGTTTATATGGCTTCAGACAAGATAGAAATGGTATTTGTCGAAGGAAGCAAAAACAAAAAAATCCATTCTTTCTATATCAGCAAATACGAGATTACCCAGAAGCAATGGGAAGATGTGATGGGGTATAATCCAAGTTCATCCAAAGGTGAAAATTTGCCTGTTGAAAATCAGGATAGTTGTGAATTATTTATAGAAAGGCTAAATAAAAAGATCGGTCTAAAATATCGGTTGCCAACTGAGAAAGAAAGGGAGTATGTTGCTTCTGGTGGCAATCGAAAAGATAATAGTATTTCAAGGTTGGGAGGCTTAGGTGGTTTGATTTTGGTGTTGGATATTGGTGAGGAAGATATGACAGAATATGAAAAGAAATGGGATTTTACACCAATTACAGGAATATTCGGCTTGTCCGTTGGCTCTGGCTATCAGGATGGGGCGACAAGGAGCTTTTACAATTCTATTGGATTTGATTTTGCAGTGGGGTTGCACAAAACTTACTATGGTGGTTTCCTGTCTTACAAGTCGGTAAATAGTTTCTCGTTTGGACCGCAATTTATGCTTGGGAAAAAGACCGTATCAGATGATAGCAATAGGCTTATATTAGGCGCAGGGTTAAATATGCGTTTCGATAGAAATTTAAGTCTTTTAGATGCATGTACAAATACGCTTAGACATGAAGACTTTGGTGTTGATGGTCTGCTACGGCTTGGCGTTAAAATCGAAGGAGGCGCATATATGTTTGCTGATTTTTGCTTAGGAAAGGTTACTGGAAGCGACTATTGCGAGAATACAACACAGACTATCGAATGGAATAAGTTGAGAGCTTCGGCATCGCTCAATCTTGGAATTCATCTTAATTCAGGAGGTTTTAAAGTTAGTGACCATTACAATTATCCAAAGTATTCATTAAATGGTTGGTGGTCTGCAATATGGTTTAGGCTTTATGGGTATGGCGTATTAGCAAATAAATCAGCGGATTTGCATGATTATTATGGTTTTGGTCTAGATCTTTTTGCATTTAAGATAAAAGTTATTGAGTTCTCTGTGCTTAATTGCGAGTACGATGCATATAGTAGAACATTTGACTATATGCCAAGACTTAGAGTAATACAGCCGGTCAGTAAGTTGTCTGCAGTATATATTGAGACTGGGGTTAAACTTTATGACGGTGTTTACGAGTTTTTATCGTTGTTTTTTCACAGAATGGATAAAGGGATTGCCCATAAGGTTGTAAATTCATTTGTACTTCAGGTGGGAGTAAATGTTGGAGGTTGGTGTGAGGTTTTCTTGAGAGGTAGTTCTGGTCTTGGAGTCGGCGAGATGCCACAAGGGACATTTGCATTGCATGCAGGTCTGGCATTTTCGTTTGCAACAGGATTTTAAAATTAAAGAAATAGGGTATGAAGATAATAGGAAAAATTGTTCTGTTTGCGACAATATTGCTGTTTGGATATGGAGTAATGGCTCAGAACATAAAAGATGAGTATGATTCGTTTAAACGTCAAGCAAAGCAGCAGTTTGATGAATTTAATAGGGAGGCTCATAAGCAATATGAAACTTTTAGGGATAGTGCAAATAAGGAATATGCGGAGTTTATGAAACAGCCCTGGAGTTTATTTGATGTGGAAATGCCAATGCCTGCACCAGATTTTTCTCCAATGCCTCCAATTATATGCCCTGATGATGAAAGAGATAAAATATGGGATGACAATCCAATACCATTTGATGAGATAATATTAGATACCTTGCCAGAGAATCCACAACCACAGCCTGTAAGTCCAGTAGTTGTGCCGAATATTCCAGAAGATGACTTGAATACAATAACTATGTTATTTTATGGTACACGGTTGCAATTGTCGGTTGTTCAAGATTTGCCAGTTCTGAAATTACAAGGTGTTGATGAGGAGAATATAACAGATGGTTGGAATAGTTTGTCATCGGGGCAATACAATGGATTGCTGAACGAATGTCTGACAATTCGTAGTCAGTACCAGTTAAATGATTGGGCTTATCTCCAGTTTTTAGATAGTTTGTCTTGTATAGTGGCAGGACAAGCAGGAAATGAAGCTCAGCCAAAAGACCGGCAGCGAGTACAAGACCGGAATGA
>CACWOG010000009.1 GCA_902762455.1 uncultured Bacteroidia bacterium
GCTTACGGGATAAAATTCTGCATACCTGATAATCAAGCCATAAAACGGGTCTTTCCACACCCAGTCGTTTGTGAGCACCACAATCTTGCGCGACAGCATAAGCAGGCACACCAAGTCGAGATGCGACTGGTGATTTGCAATAATAACGGCGGGCTTGTCAAATGTCTCGTTCTGTGGATTCTCTATGGTGTATTTCACCCCCGGCAGATAATGTATTGCAAAACTGTTGAACCTGCGTATAATATCGTGGTAATGCAAACGTTTCTTTTCGCTATTGCGACCTATCAACCTATATATCAACGTATAAGGTGTAACTAGCACAAATGCGGAAACAAAGAAGACCAAGAGCGAAATAAAGGTATAAAACAAGCGTTTCAAGGTAACTGGCACCTGCCTTATTTTGCCGTGCTTATAAGTAATCCACCTGAAAATCACCGGCGGCAAATAGCAAGCCATCAATATTACCGATGCCATACCTATTATTGCCACTTCGGCAAGCGAACGCATTGCAGGGTGCTTTGCAAATATCAGTACGCCGATGCCAACGAACATCAATGCCGCCGAAATGACTACGCTCCGCTGATAACTGCGCAAACGCTTGCGTCCGTATGCGTATTCATACATCAGACCTTCGGTAATGAAAATGGTGTAGTCGTCGCCCTGACCGAATATGAATGTTGCAAGTATAATATTGATAATGTTGAACTTGACAGCGGCAATGTCCATCAAGCCAAGTATCCACAGCCAACCTACTGTGAGCGGTAGGAACGAAAGCAATGCCAGTTCGAGCCTTCCGAACGAAAGCCACAAGAAGAAGAACACAACAAAACTGCACACGTACAACATGTAGTTGAAGTCGTCACTCAAGGCCGACACAAGGTTTGAACCTACATCCTTGCTATCGAAGGCGAAGACATTTCCGTCCTGCGGATATTTTTCCCTGAAATCGTGCTTTACGCTGTCGGCAATAGCATTGGGAATATGTGCGATATTTACAATGTTAACCGTACTGTCGGTCTTGACCATATAGCTGCTGCACAAATTCACAAGCACGTCCATTTCCGCAATTGGCATAGTCGAATATTCGGCATCGAGATGCTTTACAAACGAACCGAACGCACCAGCTACAAAACCATTTTTGACGGCTGATTTTTCAAGTTCAGCAGAAAGTCCCGAATGTGCTTCACGGAAATGTTTCCATCGTTCTAGCGACCTTTTCTGCTTCTCGACAGACGGCAGCAATCCTGCCACACCGCCATTCAAGTAGCGACCAGCCATTACAACGGTATCGCCGAGCAATTTCTCTCCAGCGGAAACTGCCTCATCGACAGTCTTGCCCTCGGTAACAACATACAGAAGCGACTCCTTAGCCTCATCGCCAAGAGAACCCGACAGCAACTTCAAGTCCTCCTTCTGCTGGTCGGTCATATAGTTTATGTTGTGCAGGTTGGAATCAAATTCGGTATTTGTGCTGTAATAGCCTAACAATATGGTTATCAGCAAAACCGGTATCAAGGCGTAGGCTGAAATTTTTCTCCACCGACCATTTGTATTCTTTTCTACAGGCTGTTCCTGCGCTACCGTAGCCTTTCTTCTTCTGCCAGGCTTTGCAAACAAGGGCAGGAAAACCATCACAAACAAAATCGTACCCACAAGCATCAAGGCACCGAAAAGTCCAAGGTCGCGCATAGCCTCCGCCCTTACAAACACAAGGCAGGCGAAAGCACTTACCGTTGTTATGTTGCCAGTGACCAGCGGGTCAATCATATCCTTCAAAGCCGAGCGGCGGTCGGTATGGTCGCGTATGTGGTCAAGAAAATGCAAAGGATAGTTCACCGCAATTCCCACCAAAACAGACCCTATTCCGATTACAATGATCGAAATTGCAGGCTTGAATATTGCAATTACAGCCAAAGCAAACAGCCAGCCGGCCACAATGGTAAAACCAAGCCACAAGATATTGCGCCAGTGTCCCATTGCAAACAGCAATATGGCCATAATCAAGAAAATAGCTATGGAAATCGAGAAAATACTGTCGCGCTTTATTTGACTTGCATTCGTAACGGCAATAATCGGGGCACCTACAGACGAAACACGCACATCGCGAACCTGCGCCATAGTTGCCGAAATTGCAGAGTCAATCGCTTCGGACAAGACGGCATTGGCCTTGGTGTCGGACGAAGCGTATGGCGAACTCATAAACGCAAATGCATTGCCCTCATCGTCGAACAAATATCCATCGGCAACCTGATACTTACCCGAAACATCAAGCCCCGACAGGCGTTGAAGCACAGGAGAGAACAAGTTGAGCGGGTCGGCAGTTATCGCCTCCACCGCAACCGACGACATCGGGAACGATAGCATCCGTTTAACATTTTGCATACAGGTGTCAACATAACCGTCAATCGACAGCAACGAATCAATCCTGTCGTAATCGTCGTCGGTAAGGAATATCGCAACATTGTCGCGAAGGAAGTCGAGAGCATCGAACACAGCCGATTCGTCGGTATGGCATTGCAAATCCACGTCAACCGAATCGGGAGCATACTTGTACCAGTTTTCCTCGAATGCATCCAAAGCATCCATAAGGCTGTACTTTTTATCCTCCGAATCGGCAAGCGAGGTATCGGTCCTGAATATCAAAGTAATACGTCCCTGGTCACCAATACTTTCGTAAACCGAAGTATATTTCGCGTTTTCCTTGCTCTTTGGCAGGAAGTCGGTAATGTTTTCCTCATAATGCAGAAGCAAACTAAGCCAAACGCTCAATCCTACACATACCACCAGAATAGCAGCAGCCAAAATCTTGTGTCGGCTTAGATAGTCGTATATGGCAAGGAAAAACTTCGACATTACTTTCTAATTAAACTTCTGATTAACATTGATGGATAGCCATATAGCAACGCAGCAAAACAAAGGAATGTATTGAGAATCGATATGCGGGTAAAATCGGCAAACGGACGAAAATGCGATACGCGCTCCTCCTTTGGCGGATAATATACCCTAACCTGCGTAGGTATCAGTTTCACATTGCGCCAAGCCGAGAACACAAGCAATTCGAGTTCGGTCTCGTAACGGCGGGTAAGAATCTTCAGGTTTGGAAGATTGTGAAGCGAATAAAGGCGGAATCCGGTCTGCGTATCGGGCAACTTCTTAAATGTCTGAACCTTGAACCAGAAATTTGAGAAGTTGTTTGCAAATGTGTTTTTCTCGGGCATACCTTCAGCCTTAAGGTTTCGGCTGCCAACAACCAAAATTCTGCTCCAGTTGGCATTTTTTGCCGCTTCGAGCAACAGCGGTATATCCTCGGGAAAATGCTGTCCGTCGGAATCGACCGTAACAGAATAGTCAAAACCAAGTTCGCGAGCCTTCTGCAAACCTAAGCGCAGAGCATAACCTTTGCCCTTGTTATTCGGATAACTTACTACCGTGATATTTTTGTTTTCTGAAAAGGTACCGAGTATTTCTGCTGTATTGTCTGTACTTCCGTCATTCACCACGACAATATCGTTGCACACCGTCAATGTGCGCTCAATTATGTTGCCCAAAGTCTTGCCGTTGTTATATGTCGGTATCAGAGTACAGAAATTCATTTCAAACTATATTGCAATGACATTTTGGTAAATACAGAAGATTCGTCGCGTACTACAGCCTGCACCTTCAGTTGCGAATCGACCTTGACATCGACAAAGAGCTTCATATTTTCGGAAGGAATCACAACGTTCAAGAACTTGACGTTCTTTATTGTGCTTAAAACCACATCGTTTTCAACGTGCTTCCCAACAAGTTCACCTACAATACGTATCAGGCAAGCACCGGGGGTTATGGGAAAGCCAGGGAAATGAGCCTTGTATATGCAACTATCCATAATCGGCGACATTTCGGCAGAAAAGCCGTCGTCGGTAGATTTGGTTTCGTGTATCAAGAACAGACTGTCAATAAGTTTCATCGTGCAAACTACCTTTTAATCGTTACGTTTTCGAAATTGATGGTTGTAGCATCGCCCGACTTTTCGGTCAGCACTACCGACCGCACCGTATAATCGTCGCTACCAAACAAGAACGTTATATTCTGGAACATACGCTGCATATCCTTCCGCTTTGGGTTCATCTTTACCCTATAGCAACCGGTCTCCTCGTATATGTTTATGGAAAAGGTCCTTTCGTCGAATAACCTCTCGCCGTTTATGCTTCCGATTATCAGCGACGACATTTCCTTCATCATCCTGTTGGCCTTCTGATTTGTACTTGCAGTACCATTGCCAGTCATCGACAGCGAATCGCCCTCGACAACAAGAGCATAACTATATGGCGTAATGTATTCCCAACGCATCGACTTTGGACGTGAATAGCTCATTTTACCTTTTGCTTCAGCATTATCGACAAGCAAAGACGACTGCTTTGTCTGTGTAAACTGGCACGACAACGACTGTATTCCAACGGTGTTTTTGGTTATCTCGCTGATGACCTTCACACGCTGGTCACCGACCAATTCCTTACCATTCTGTCCGAAGGCAGAAAAAATGGTCAGCAGACAAATTATGTACAACAAAACCCTTTTCATCGCATTTATACTTTTAAATTCTCACATTGCTTACCCTTATCGTCATTCCACAAAACAGAACGAACAGCATAAGGCACGTTGCTTGTGAGTTCGTTTATGCGGAATCTCCCATTAGTACACAGGGGAGATTTCGGATAGCCGTCTTCACACAGTTCCCCGTTCCGTGTCACTGGTTCAGTCTGGCTTCCGAAATGACAGTTTAACTCTTTGTTTTGTTTATTTTGGGCATTACAAAGCATAAAATAAGAACTTCTATTTCATAATCAACATACAGCCACCTACTACAAGAACCACACCAATCCAGCGATATACATTAACATGTTCGCCAAAAACCAAGATTGCCGCAATCATTCCAAAAATATAGCCAAGTGCTGTGAGCGGATAGGCCTGACTAAACTGGAAATGCTTTAATATGTACAACCACAATACAGTAGCGATTCCGAAACTCACGCCACAAGCAAGAAGCCACCAGTCGGTAAGCACGGCTTTGAAATAACTCCACGTCCAACTGAACTTAGGAAGTTTTTCCATAGCAAGTTTCAAAAAAACTTGTCCCCCCGAAAGGAAAATCGTCTGTATCAGCACCAATATAAGCAATCTTACCATAATTCTTGCATTTAAATTGTAACTAGCATAAGCGAACAGCACTTTTCGTCGGTAGTGTTAAGCAAAAGCAACGCTTTGGGTTTTAGTGGTTTGTAACTAGTTGCATCAACATAAAGCGACTCTGGAATACGACCTTTCGACAAGCAGGTTGCAGCCACATACAATCCAAGTCCCGAAGCCGTATAACTTTCGCCAAACAAGGGCTTGTAGCGCAAAAGAGGAATGTCAGGAAACAAATTTCCACACAACTTGGAAATATATGCATCATGTCCGGCATTACCGTTCATGCTTGTGAGTACACCCGAAACATCGTCCATTGGAATGTTGGCAGAATCCAGCAATTCGTGCAACTGCCGAGCAATCTCTTC
This sequence comes from uncultured Bacteroidia bacterium, assembly GCA_902762455.1. Taxonomy (GTDB): domain Bacteria; phylum Bacteroidota; class Bacteroidia; order Bacteroidales; family ML635J-15; genus Bact-19. The sequence continues at coordinate 5,538 of CACWOG010000009.1, forward strand.
CTTGTCGGGACAATACATCATCCTAATGCCACCGAATCTGCACAAATGCTTGTCCTTTGGTTTCGAGCCAATTACAAACGAAACAGCTGTCTCGCCAGCCAGTTGTGATTGTTGTCCCAAGTACCCAGCCTTTTCAAGCAACTTGAAATACGACGGTGTCATCTCGTCGTGACCGCCGACCAGAGCCGAACCAATCATTCCGAGACGAAGCTGCAGCCAAGCATCGTACATGGCCGATTCGAACGATAGTTCCTTGTGGGCGTATGTTATGTTGTAGCCATTGCATTTCATCTTTATGCCGACCAGCGAACTTATTGTGTTGTGGGTCGATTGCATAAAGTATGTCGGTTTGAGCAGCTGCTCGCCATCACGACTGAGTGCATCAAGGAAAAATTCGGTATTCTCGATACAGCCAAGTCCAGTACCGGTGACTATTGCATCAACCTTCTCACAACCAGAATTTTCCAGTGACGACATTGAAGTAACAATAGCACGCTTCAGGATTTTACCCATCCTTCGTGCCTCCAACGGCGGAATGTAAGTTTTGAAATCGGGGTCAACAGAACGCCTGTATGGCTCGTCGATAGCAACTGGCGAATCGAACCACTCATCGGTCAGAGCACTTTGTACCGAAATCTGGCTTGCCGAGTAGATGTATGGCATTTGCAAGTCTTTTCCTGCAAATGCAAACTTAAAATCCGACTCTGGCGAAGAAATGACTATTGAAGTGTCGTTTCCGCCAAATCCGAACGAATTGCAGAGCACATTATTGAGTTTCACGTTGCGGATAGTCTTCTCCACAGGGCGAATACATTGAGCATCTTCGGTGCTGAAATTCAGGTTTGCAGGTATAAATCCGTTCTGGATAGCCAGCAGGCAGATTACAGTCTCGATAGAACCCGATGCGCTTGTAGTATGCCCAGTAAACGACTTGGTTGATGACATTCGCGGAACGACATCGCCCCAGATTCTGCGAATTGCAGAACTTTCGCTTGCATCATTGTTGGGTGTGCCAGTGCCGTGAGCATTGATGTAGTCAATCTTAGTGTGGTCAATTCCAGCCATCTGCAAGGCGGCAGTCATCGACCTGAATGCACCTTCGCCATCGGGTGACGAAGCCGTCTGATGGAAAGCATCACAGGCATTTGCATAGCCAGCAAGCACAGCCTTTGCCTTGCAGTTGCGATGACGTGCGTGCGATTCAGATTCAAGCACTATGAAAGCAGCACCTTCGCCAAGGTTCAATCCTGCACGTGTAGCATCGAACGGACGGCAATGCTCCTTGTCGAGAATCATCAGCGAGTTGAACCCATTGAGATGAAACTTGGTAATGCACTCGCTACCACCGACTATCACGCATTCTGCATCGCCGTTCCTTATCATATCGGCACCAAGCACTATCGCATTGGCAGCCGACGAACAAGCCGTAGATATGGTTGTGGCGAATGCAAAACGACCAAAGTGGTCGGCAATCATTTCGGTGCAGGCACCGCAGTCGTGAGTGCGGATATATTCGTTGCGCGTATCGTTCTCAAGAAAGTCGAGATAATACAATTCGCTCTTGTCCATTCCTCCCACCGTAGTACCCGACACTATGCCGACATTCTTCAGGTCGTCCTTCTTCAGACCAGCATCGGCTATAGCCTCCTGCAAGGCAAGCATACCCATAAGGGCAGTACGCGTCATTGGCACCGACTTGTCGATATTCAACCGCTGGCACATTTCGTCGTCGGTAAGTTTTACTTCACCGACAGGAAACTCGTGATGCTCGGTCTTCAAGTATTTCAACTCTCCGATACCCGAACGTTCCTCCAGCAGCGAACGGCAAGTTTCTTCCTTTCCGATACCTATCGAGGATATTATTCCTGCGCCTGTAATCCAGATTTGCTCCATTCCTACTTGGTACGGTTCTTTGAAATGTAGTCAGCCATTACAGCTACCGACTTGAAAATTTCCTTTCCCTGGTTGGGGTCGCTAAGCTTAATACCGTAATTCTTTTCCATCAACACTATGAGTTCCAATGCATCGATAGAGTCCAATCCCAATCCTTCGCCAAACAAAGATGCGTTTTCATCAATGTCTTCCGGTTTAACATCTTCAAGGTTCAATGCCTCGATGATTTCTTGCTTCAGCTTTAAAATTAATTCTTCCATCTTTTATTGTTTAATTTTATTTAGTTCGTTCAATATATCTTCGTTTCTATTGATAATCAACATACGAGCCTCGAAATGATTTTCGTCGTAACAGTCAACCCAGCCGGTAAGCACCGATTCGGTTTCGCTGTCCTGAAATGCGTTTGCTATTTGCTCGGCTATCGTATGCAAGTCCATGCAGTCAAGGACGATAAAGTTGGTTTCGCCATAATAAAGATTGCGAATCGCTATTTCGCCAGTAACAATATTGGGCAAAGTATAAACGAAAATCGCAGGGCTTGGGAAAAAGTTGTCGGCCTCCTGTATTGTCGCCTGATATTTTGTGTCGGCATTGAGAGAACCGCTCCTATTGAACAGCAAAACAGCACGGCTCGAAGTCCCGTGAGCCTTGCGCTGACTGATTTCGCTATCGGTTTCAGCCTTCAGAAGCAACTCGGATGCGACAAAGCCGACCTTGCACAGGGCATCCATCTTGAAAAACTTTGGATAGTCGCCTATTTTGCTTCTATAGACATCGTTAAGCATTGCCATACCTTGATTCTCAAGTTGCATCGGCACGCCATCAACCATCACCGACTTGTCGTTCAAAACTACAAAATGCTTCATTTCTGTTCCTCCTTTCTGAAAAGCAGTGCCGCATTGCAACCGCCAAAACCCGACAGCAACTTTATAAATGACTTCTTCTCGGTATGTCCTATTGTGTTGCTAACCTTAACGTTGTGCGTTACACCAAGGTTTTCGAAGCCTCGTGTCGGCAATATTGTATTGTCGTCGATTGCGCGCATCGAGAGTATCGACTCGAGAACACCAGCCGCTCCCATAGTATGTCCGAAATAACCCTTCAGACTATTTACCGGAACATCAAGCAAACCAGCCCGTTCGACGGCTATGGATTCCATCTCGTCGTTGTACATTGTCGCAGTGCCGTGAGCATTTACAAAAGCTATTTCGTCGGCTGGGCAATCGCCAAGGACATACTTGAGTGCGCGATACGAACCTTCGCCAACACGCGACGGACCCGAAATATGGTTTGCGTCGTTGCGGATAGCACCACGCACCAATTTCCAGCAGCCATCAGTTTCCTTTGCGCCAAGCACCATAGTTGCTGCGGCTTCGCCAAGGTTAAGACCACGGCGCGAAGCATCGAAAGGCTTGCACTGTTCGGGCGACAGAGCCTTGAACGACTGGAATCCGGAAACTATGAAAGGCGACTGCATATCGGCACCGATAACCACAGCATAATCGTATGCACCACGTTCCAACAGCCTCATCGCCACTATCTGAGCGCATACACCCGAAATGCAAGCATTCGACACCACAACAGGTTTGTTAGGGTTGCCGAAATGCTTTGCGACCACATCGGCTGTAACACCAAGCAGCACCCGTTCGTCGGGAAAATCCGTAATCCCATTATCAAGCAGATATACATTGCCCTTGGTCGTAGAAAGAACGAATATTACACGAGGCGAAGCGGGGTCGATGCCAGCCTCGGCAATAGCGGCTGAAGCCGACTTGATGACAATCTGCTCAAAAAATGTATAATGCCCGTCAACTTGGATTTTCTCCCTGTCAATCAGCGATGCGACAAACGGCTCGGGCAAATTCCATTTACCTTCGTAGCGTGACAACCGCGATTGTCCAGCCTTCACTGCGGAATAGTTTTCCTCGGATGTCAAGCCCAAGGGCGATACGATATTATCCGAAATCTTTACAACCATTTTTTCTTCCATTCTTCGTAAAATTCGGGATTCAACAGAACCAGATTGTACTGCAAATCCATAAACACCTGCACCGAACGTCCTGTAGCCAGCAAACTTCCGTCCTCAGGATTGTTGATTTCGTAGTCGAAGACTATCTTGGCAGCATCGGTAGGACGGTAATGTATTGTTATGCTCGGCTTCATTCCGTAGATTATCGGTCGCTTGTATTTGAACGAAATATCAACCAGCGGAGCATAATACCCGTTGTGGTAAATCGTCAGATAGTCGAGTCCGAACTTGCGGCCGAACTCCTCGCGTGCATCCTCGAAGTAGAGCATATAGCTGCCGTGCCATACGATGTTCATCGAGTCCACTTCGCTGAACCTGACATCAATATTTTTTGTAGCACTAAGTTCTTTCATTTCAATTTGCTGCTTCAATGTCTGTTAATGCAATTTTCATATTTGCGGAAGCCACAACCTCCTCTCCTACAGTCACTTGGGCATTTACAAGTGTCATCTGGAAAACCTCTTCAAGCAGGTCGATTCGTGTAGTGAGTCTTGCTCCGCATTGCGGCAGAAAATTTATCGCCATATTGCTAATAGCACCGATTACACCGACTTTCACAGGCGTGTGCGACATCAAACTGATGTAGCCCATACGGGCGGCACAGGTCTGCGCAATGTTTTCAACCAAGCCTTCCGACGACAGCTTTCCGTCATCAACGAAAATATTGTCAGCACGAACCTCAAATTCGGTGATTGTCGTCTGCATATCGAAATGCAACAGACGGTCAACCATCACAAACGGCGGTCGCTGCGGAATAAGCGTCAATATGTCAATCTCTTCTTCTTTCATCCCTGATTCCAAAAATCGAAGTAATTGTACCACTGTTTAGGATACTTTCTAACAATCTGTTCCAGTTCGGTGGCAAAACCATTTGCGTCGGCAACTTCCCTGACGTATGCGTGATACTTTTTCGCCTTTTCCTTCATTACGAAAACGGCAAGCATCTTTACGTCCTTTGCCTTTGCCAGAGCGTAGGCACCTTTTGGGAACTTTGCATCCTCGCCAAAGAACTTGCAGGTCACCGATTTGCTTGAACCGAAAAGCCTGTCGGCAGGCATACTGAGAATCTCGTTGTTGTCCAAGGCCGCATTTATGGCAAACAGATGGCTCATATCGCCCATCACAGGAATCATCCGCATATTGTGTTCGCGTAGTATCTTGTCGCGGTTCTTCATTATCGCCTGCGACTCGCCAGCATAAACAATGGCATTGAAAGTCTTGTGCTTAGACACCAGCGAATAGCCTGCCAGCTCGTAGCAACCGACGTGCGAACTTAACATTATGAAACCTTTTTCGGCACTCTCAAGGTTGTCGAACAGTTCCTGTCCTTCGACAGTAACGTCGAACTTTTTGCCAGCATAAACCGCAAAGCGGTCAAGGATTACCATCCCGAAATTGTAGTGGTTGCCATACACCGAAAAAAATGACTTGAACGGTCCATATCCCATACGTTTTCTGAAGAAAGAATACATCGCCTTGTAGCCACTTCTGTTGAAAATCATATAGAACGGTATCACAAGAGCCATCACCCCGTATAGCAAGCGCAAAGGCATGTAACGATACATGCCTATGAGAGCGTTTTGCATCCAGGGTGTTCCGTCTGTCTTTCCGGACCACTGGCTATGGGACGGTTCCTGCATAAATCAGGCGTTAATCTTTTTCTCTATATAGTCGCAGAACTGGCTGAACAACTTAACGTTTGTCAATTCTTCGGGCTTAATCTTGAAACCGAATTTCTTCTCAACGATTACAACTATGTCAACAAAGTCGAGGCTGTCGATGCCAATGTCTTCCTTCAGTCTTGCTTCGGGCTTTATCTTCGACTCGTCGAGTTCCAAATCCTCAACCAAAAAGTTCTTTACTATTTCTTCAATTTCCTGTCTGTTCATATTTTTTTACTTACATTTTTTACAAATCATAATACTATGTCCATGACCTAGGTTGTCATGAATCTTCTCTACCTCCATTCCTGCTTCGCGCACAAGCCTTGCCATATCTTCGGAATGATACATCTTGCTGTTGCCATTAGCTATTGCCGTGAAATATAGGCTTGTCATCGTAAGGCAGAACGCTGCTGGCTCATATTTCTGACGGTCCCAGAATGTTTCCATAATATAGACACGGCTTTCGCTGTCCATAATCTTTGAAGCACGCGACAATATGCTGAGAATTTCCTTTTCGCTGAAGCAGTCGAGGAACTGGCTCATCCATATTGCATCGTAGTGCTTGTCGGTCGGGAACGGAGCATTGCCGTCAAGCAGATTTATGCCGTAGCCGTTGATTCTGTCGGCACCCTTCTGACATGCTGTAAATTTACGCATCATTTCCAACTGTTGTGGCAAATCCATTATGGTGACATTCACATCATTGTCGTGACCTACGCACTGCAATGCCCAGCGTCCTGTATTTCCACCTACATCGAGCAAGGTCTTAGGCTTGCTGGAAAATACAATTTCCAATGCCTGCGCAAACGAATTGTCGGAATAGAAATGGTCGAAACCGAACCAACTTTTCTGCACTTGCTCTGGAAGTTGCGACAAGCCTTCGTAAACTGTTGGCCAGTCGCCGAAATGCTTCAGTCCAGCGGGCTTGCCTTCGAGCAACGACTCTTCGAGTTTGAACCAACCTTCGTAGTTCACATCGTGGTTAAAGTCCATATTTACACGAACAAGCTTGTCGGTAAGCAGAAACCAGCCGGTCTTCGATATGCTGAACCTGTCGGTGTCCTTGTCAACCAACACAGTACCTATGCACAGCGACGCTTCCATCAGCACTTTTACGGCGTATGGCGACAAACCTGTAGCCTTTACGATTTCTTCCTGCGTCATTCCGTCGTTGCTATCGCGGAGCAAATCGAGAATTCCAAACTTCACCATCAGCCTCGATGCTTGGAAAACCACTGGTCCCCAAGCAATCCATTCGGCCTGACGCTGAGCTTCACGTGCAGAAAGTTGTTCTTTCGTGTATTTTTTCTCTAATTCTGGGAATAATTCCATTTTTATTTAGCCTTCTTAATAAGTTTAGCCAAGTTTTCAGCCAATTCACGGTAAGCCTCTACACGGCGGATTTCGTTGCCGAATCCAGCACCCGGAACACCGTCAACATCAAGAACTGCAATCGGTTCCGACTGACCTTTCTTGTAAATCTCCATTGTGCCTGAAAGATGCGAATCGCCAGCACCAAAGCCTATAGCCACCGACAAGCCTGTTATGCCATAGTCGAAATCTTTAGCTTTCATAACGATAGTATATTCGGCAGAAGCTTCATCGTTTATTGCCTGAACATCGCCTGACTCTTCGTTTAAACGTTCACTAAAATTTCTTTCAGCCCTTGCTATTTCGGCATCGTAGTCGCGAACCCAGTCGTCGCCACGCTCCTTCAAATAAGCATTTACTTCCTTACCCTCGATTGTGCTGTTGGTATAGTCCCAACGAACAAACATTTTAGCATTCGATTTTCTTAACTCAACGAGAGAACCCTTGATAACAGTTACATCGGGCTTAGCCGTTGCAATTGTAACACCTGCTAAAACTGCAAAAATTACCAATACTATATTCTTCATAATTATAAAATTTATAAAATAAAAATTAAAATTTACTACAATTTACGGATTACCAATGCCGAATTCGTACCTCCAAAACCGAACGAGTTGCTAAGCAAGGTATTTATCGGCATATTGATAGTTTCTCGAGCTATCTTGAGCGACCTGCTGTATTCGTCGGGATTATGGAAATTGATGTTCGGAGCGACAAAATTGTTCTGCATCATAAGCAACGAATATACTATTTCGCTTGCACCAGCCATCCAGCATTCGTGTCCTGTCATCGACTTGGTGGAGCTTATCCACGCGCGCTTGCCATCGAACACCTTGCCAAGAGCCATTGCTTCGGCAGCATCGCCCTGCGGAGTGGAAGTTGCGTGTGCGTTTACATAGTCGATGTCGTCGGCAGCAACCTTTGCATCGTTCATAGCCCTTGTCATAGCCAGTAAACTGCCAGCATCACTTGCCTGCGAAATGCCGACGCCGTTTGAAGAAAAGCCATAACCAGCAACTTCGCCGAGAATGTTTGCACCACGAGCCTTTGCGTGTTCGTATTCCTCAAGCAACAAGGCTGCCGCACCGCCCGACGGAATCAGACCGTCGCGGTCGCGGTCGAAAGGACGTGAAGCCTCGGTAGGACTGTCCATACGCTTCGAGAAAGCAGACAGAGCATCGAACGAAGCCATGCTGTAATGATTTGTTTCCTGTGCACCACCGCACAAAACCATATCCTGCAAACCCTGCTTGATGAACATATATCCAAGTCCTATGGCATGCGAACCGCTTGCACAGGCAGCACTTACGGTGAAATTTATACCACGCAGATGGAAAATGGTGCTCATGTTCATATTTACTGTTGAATTCATCGACTGGAATATCCATCCTGAACCCAGCAACGACGAATCCTTTTTCTCTTCCATAATCTTTTCGGACTCGACAACAGCCTTTGCCGATGAATCGTTTCCGAACAATACGCCGATTTCGTTTTCGAGCATGTATTCTTCCGAAATTCCAGCATTTGCAAATGCCTCACGACTTGCCATATATGCGTATTCGGCCTCTTCCGAAAGCCCAACGCGGAGCCTTCTGTCGAGAATGCCCTTCAAAACAGGACGTTCCACAATTCCAGTCAGAGCCGACTGGTAACCAATCTCTATTCGTTCCGGCGCGATGCCAATTCCAGAATGTCCTTCATACAACGACTTCTTCACTGCTTCCAAAGAAGTTCCCAAGCACGACCATATTCCAGTTCCAGTAACGACAACTCTACGATTGCTCATAAATTTATTCTTTAAGCTTTAAGTGTAAAGACCTCCATTAATTGAAATAACCTCGCCCGTGATATAGGACGACTCTGCCGAAGCCAAGAACGACACCAGCGAAGCCACTTCCTCGGGCTTTCCGAAGCGTCCTACAGGAATCATCTTCTTGAGGTCGGCCTCGTTCAAGTCCTTTGTCATATCGGTAGCAATGAATCCAGGAGCAACAGCGTTCACGGTAACCTTACGCGGAGCCACTTCCTGAGCGAGAGCCTTGGTAGCACCAATGATGGCGGCCTTGGCAGCCGAATAGTTGGTCTGACCTGGCAAGCCCTTCAGTCCCGACAGCGAAGTCACATTAACGATTCGACCGTACCTGTGAGTCATCATCTGTTTTACAAGACGGCGTGTGACATAGAAAAAGCCGTTCAGCGAAGTGTCGATTACCTTGTGCCACTGTTCGTCCTGCATAAACACCATAAGGTTGTCCATGCGGATGCCAGCGTTGTTCACCAGCACAGATATGTAATCGTCGGGGTGTGCGGCTGCCCATTTTTCCAGAGCCTCGTCCATCGATGCCTCGTTGCTCACATCGAACGGAAGCAATTCGGCATGTCCACCTTCGGCTTCTATTTCCGACAAGGTTTCCTGAGCGGCAGCATGGTTCGAGCAGTAATTTAGCAAAACACAGAAACCGTCCTTTGCCAGTCTCTTGGAAATGGACCTTCCTATGCCTCGCGATGCGCCTGTTACTAAAGCGTAATTCATTTTTATGCCATTTACATTAATCGCGCAAAAATATTAATATTATTTCAAACTACAAAACTTAAAGAAACAAAACCAAAAGTAGCCATAAAATATAAAATTTATGTATTTGACTGCCCTATTTATGTAAAATGAAAAAACGCGCCTCAATATATATCCGATATTAATAATTTGTTGTAAACTTGCCGAAAAAAAAATAATGGAACAGTTTTTGAAAAAAGACACATCTGCAAAAAAACAGGAGGAACTGAAATGAAAACTAAAATTATAGCAATCGCAATCGTAGCAATTATGGCTATGCCATTCATTGCACACGGACAGGAAACCGATTCAATAGCAGTCGAATCCAAATCTGAATTATCATTTGCCGAACAGCCCAGAAACGAAATCACCGCAAGCATCGGTGTCGTATCTGCATTCGGTGGCGTATTCGACTTTTTCAAGGTCGTTTTCGAAGGCGTTGGCAACAGCATTGGAAACAACTACAAGACCGACACAAAGTTCATCGGAACATACGGACTTGACTACTACTATCAGGTGAACAAATGGTTCCGCCCTGGCGCAAAGATTGTATATGAAGGTCTTACAACAACAGTACGCGACTCGACCAACGCAATAGTCAACCACTACAACACATCGACGCTGTCAATAATGCCAAGCGTACAGTTCTCGTACCTGAACAAAAAACACGTCAAGCTGTATTCCGGCATCGACATAGGCCTCGGCACCATCTTCGACGACAACAAGCAAAGCTCTGGAACCTCATCGACATTCTGCGCTTTCAACCTGACCGTCATCGGAATACGTGTCGGCAACGACAACATTTACGGTATGGTGGAAACAAATATCGGAATGGACGCACTGATAAAAGGTGGCTTTGGAGTGAGATTCTAGCGCCACACATTTACACCTTTATATATAAATAACCCCTATCTCGTATTGCAATCTAGCAATGCGTATAAAAATGCTTTTGCGTATGAATATTGCGTTGCCTTTTTAACTACCTTTGCGCCCGCAAACGGTTAAGGGAAGCGTGTGAGATTCACGCACAGTACCCGCTGCTGTAAGTTCTTTTATGGATTTGCGAATTTATGCCACTGTAATCCTCATGGTTATGGGAAGGCTCGCAAGTCTGGAACAAGTCAGAAGACCTGCCCTTTGCAATCAAATGAATGGCTTTCGGGAGTTAGAGCCTTGATGATTCGATTTTTCCGAATATACCATTCATTATTATGCATTTGCGTAAAACTTTAAGTATTGTCATTTGCTAATATTTCGATATGGTCAAAGTAGGTTGCAATAAAGGAAAATCACATTCGCAGGTTGCGGAATCACCTCTTGCGTTCCTTGCCTATAAGCTATTCTTAATAATTGGTATGTTATATTGCACAAATGTAAATTCACAAGTGAACGTGCCAGAACCAATCATCACATTGGAAAACACTCCCGCTTGTGGCGAAACCGCAATTTTGACGGCAAGTCTTCCCAATAACGCCACAATTCCTAACGGCTATACATGCCAATGGTTTACCGATGCCGAATGTACCCATCCAATTACAAGTGGAGTTTCAGGTGCAAACAACAATCGTCTTGAAATAACATCTTCCAACGGCTTGACAATCTATTGCCGTCTGCGCGGGAATACTCCGCAAACACAAACCCTTGACTTTTACTTTACGGGGTCTGAACAGATTTATAACTTTCCTGAAGGTTATCAATCTTTTACGATGGAAGTTTGGGGCGCACAAGGGGGCGGTCGCCAGATTAATGGTCGTGGTGGCGATGGCGGTAAAGGCGGATATTCGGTTGGCACATTGAATGCTGCATCAGGCATTTCAAGTATTTCTGTATATGTTGGCGGAATGGGCAGTTGCAGTCCCGACGATGGCGGCATTGCTTACGGTGGCTGGAATGGAGGTGGTACATCCTGGGCATCACCGCGTACTATTTTGGGATTGAACAGTCCTGCTGCCGGTGGTGGCGGAGGAAGTGACATTCGCGTGAACGGCAACACCTTCTATAATCGTATTATTGTAGCTGGTGGTGGCGGCGGCGGTGGCGAAGACATTGGCGATGGTACGGATATATTCGGTGGCGTTCACGGCTACGGCGGAGGTTTGGAAGGCGGCGAACAAAGAGGCGGATACAATAACAATACAAGACCTGAGCACGGCGGTTCCCAGACTGAGCCTGGATTTGGTGGCGCTTTCGGACTTGGAGCAAATACCCGTTGCGACGGTGGCGGCGGTGGCGGCGGCTGGTACGGTGGAGGAACCTATAAAGGGACACAAACTATGCCGACATCAAATGATTCAGATGATTCGGGTCGCGGTGGTGGCGGTTCGGGATATGTATATACATCCTCAACTGCAAGCAATTACCCAAGCGGATGTCGGCTGAATAGTTCGTTGTACCTTAGCAATGCACAGACAATTGATGGAAAAACATCTTTCCCCGCAGTAAACGGTGGCAACGAAACTGGTCACGAAGGTGACGGACACGCCCGAATCACAACTGTATATTATCCGATAGGGACGGCAGGTAACATAGTGCTTTCGTGCTGTAATTCTGCTGATGCTCCGCGCCTTAACCATATTTCGGGCGCTGAAGAACAACATTTGTGCAATCTGCAGAGCATCGAAAACATTGTATATACTTACGACGGCGCAGCAACAGGCATTGTCATAAACGGGACTTTGCCCGATGGCATTACATACAGCACCGAAGGGCAAACTTTGACAATCAGCGGAATACCAACAGAAACTGGCTCTTTCCCATTTTCGGTAAGCACAACAAGCTCATCTTCATCGTGTGACGATGTAACCAACCAATTATCAATAACAATAAATAATAGTCCTACAGTTTCAATTAGCGCGGAAGCATCGGAAGTATGTAATGGTTCGTCGGTGACAATGACTTCAAATCCAGACACTTTCAATTCCTATTCGTGGACTTGTGCAAGTTCGAGCAACGAAACTTACACAATCACCACAGGAATGACAACGGCAACAAACAACTCATCGTTGACGGTAAATCCGACAGTTTCACAAGGCAGCACCAATGTCGTTTACAATCTGCTTGTTACCGACGCTAATAACTGTACGGCAACTGCAAGTCGCACAATCTCCATATCACAGACGCCTGCCGCAGAAATCGCAACTGTACAGAATACCCGTTGCATTGCACCTTTCAATGGTTCAATAACGGTAAGCGATTTCTTAGGCGGGCTTCCAAATTCCACATATACGGTAAGCGTAATAGGTCAGACTACGCAGACGACTACTGGCAATACCCTGACATTCAACGGACTTGAAGCAGGAACATATACGGTTCGCATTACAAACGAATCGACTTCGGCAGATTGCTACTACGAGGAAACTGTAACGATTGGAAATAGCACATCAAGTCCGACAGTTACAATATCTGGCTCAAATACAGTTTGTTACGGGACAAGCGCAACGCTTAATGCCGATGTTTCGGGCGGACTGGCTCCATATACCTACTTGTGGTCGGACAACTCTACCGAACAAACTTTTGTAACCCCTAATATTACGGAAATCACGCAGTATTCGGTCACAGTTACCGACGAAAACAACTGCTCATCAACTGCTTCTGTTAATGTCACGATTGGCGACACTCCCGAAATTTCCCTGTCGGCAACGACAGAACGAATTTGCCTTGGCAAAAGTGCATCGTTGCAAGCCAATGTCAGCAATGCTGGTTCCGGATATTCGGTGCAATGGTCGGCAACGCCATCGGCTGGGTCGGGATTGACAGCAACTTCTGACGAAAGCATTACGATTACACCAACGGCAGTCGGAACATATAAATATAAGGTAACACTTATAGCCTATTCCTGCGGCAACGGACTACCATACATCGTTTCCGACAGTGTTTCGCTAACAGTCAACGCATTACCGAATCCTACGATTACAAACAACAGCGGAACAAACGAACTTAACTGCTCAGTGAGTGCAATCTCGGTCACAGCAAATGGCGGCACTTCGTATCAGTGGTCAAATTCAGTATCTACAGCCAGCAATACATTTGCAACTGCTGACACTTATTATGTGACAGTGACCAACATAAACGGCTGTAGTGCAACATCATCAATATCAATAACCCAAGCCGAGGAATTTTCCGCATCAGTTTCATCGGTAGGGACAATTTCGTGCTATGGTGGAATGACTTCTGCTTCAATAACTGTCAGCGGAGGTTCGGGAAACTATGAGTACCATTGGAGCGATGACAGTGAGCGTACTACAGCGACTGCCAACGGACTTAATGCAGGTACATATACTGTAACTATTAACGACACACAAGGCTGTTCGTCAGTTAAAACAATAGAAATCGCACAACCAGATGAACTTACGGCATCGCTGTCGGCAGGAGAAATCCTATGTAATGGCGAAACTACTTCGGCAACAATCACAGCCAATGGCGGTTTGAGAACTTACCAGTACCATTGGAGCGATGATGCCAATCGTACAACCGCAACAGCCAACGGCCTTCACGCAGGCACTTATACCATAACGGTCAACGATACGCAAAATTGTTCGGTTGTCAGGAGCATCGAAATCTCGCAGCCCAATGAACTTACCGCTTCATTGACGGCAAACGGCTCCATCAATTGCTACGGAGGAAGAACTTCGGCAACTGTCAACACCAACGGCGGTACACCAGACTATAGTTATGTATGGAGCAACAATGTGGCTGGCAGTCAGAGTACTACGGCGAACAACCTTTCTGCGGGAACCTATACGGTAACGGTTAATGACGCCAACGGCTGTTCTATTGTGAAGAGCATAGAAATAACACAGCCCAATGAACTTACGGCAACATTGTCGGCAGGAGAAATCAATTGTGGCGGAATGACAGCAAATGCAATCGTTACAGTCAGTGGTGGCACAGGAATTTATGTTTACCATTGGAGCGACAATGTTACGAGCAGCAATGCTGGTACGGCAAGTAATCTTTCCGCAGGAACATATACGGTCACAGTCAACGATGCCAACGGCTGTTCGGTTGTAAGAACAATAGAAATCACACAACCCGATGAACTTACTGCATCGCTGTCGGCAGGAGAAATCCTATGTTATGGCGAAACTACTACGGCAACAATCACAGCCAATGGCGGTTCGGGGACTTACCAGTACCAATGGAGCGATGATGCTGGGCGTACAACTGCAATAGCCAATGGTCTTCACGCAGGAACTTATACCATAACGGTCAACGACACACAAGGTTGTTCGGTTGTAAAGAGAATCGAAATAACACAGCCCCGTGAACTTACCGCTTCATTGACGGCAAACGGTTCCATCAATTGCTACGGAGGAACAACTTCGGCAACTGTAAACACCAACGGTGGAACACCGAACTATAGTTATGTATGGAGCAACAATGTGGCTGGCAGTAATAGCACTACGGCTAACAACCTTTCTGCGGGAACCTATTCGGTAACGGTTAACGATGCCAACGGCTGTTCTGTTGTAAAGAGCATAGAAATAACACAGCCTACCGAACTGGCGACATCGTTGTCGGTCGGAACAATTTCGTGCTATGGCGGAACGACTTCTGCATCTGTAACTGTCAGTGGTGGAACGCCAATGTATCATTATGCTTGGAGCAGCGGACAGAACGTGCAGACCGCAAACGGACTTTCCGCAGGTTCATATACGGTTACGGTTAGAGATTCGGGCGGATGCTCAACGGTTTTGCCACTCAATATAACGCAGCCGATGGAACTAAATGCGCCAATCGTTACTCACGATGTGCAATGCGGCATTTCGCAGGGTTCGCTCAATGCAACGGTCGTTGGCGGAACTCAGCCATATACCTATATGTGGTCGAATGGCGTTAATACTGCCGAAAATCTTGGCGTAGCTGCTGGTTCATACGGACTTACAGTTGTCGATTCAAATGGTTGTTCGGCAACATCAACGGCTCAGATTTCACGGTATGGAACATTGTCTGTGACTGCATCGGTTTCTCATTCAATTAGTTGTCATGGTTTTAGCGACGGTGCAGTTGCAGCACAATGTCCCAATGCAGCAGAGCCAATCATATATTCGTGGAATACTGGCAATGCATCGTCCGAAATGTACAATTTGTTGGAAGGTGCATATATGGTAACGGTTACCGACTTTTGGGGCTGTACGGGACAGGCAGGTGTAAGCCTTGTTTCGCCACCAGAAATGGATTTGCAGGCGGTTGCCGTTTCCCCGAAATGCCACAATACAGCCGACGGAATGATTACGGTCACGGCGTTTGGCGGAATGGCACCATATAGTTATCTGTGGAATACATCTGCTTCGGGAAGCGAAATTGCAAATTTGAGTGCAGGTACATACTCGCTCACGGTATCGGATATTGCAGGATGTTCGCTTGTAAGGAATATAAGTCTTGATGCACCGGAATCCATTACGATGGAAGTTGCTGTGCAGGATATCGACTGCTATGGTAACAAAAATGGCCGCATAGAGGTTTCGGCACAGGGCGGTGCAGAGCCTTACAGTTATTCAATTGATGGTCGCGGAGTGTCTTCGGGTGTGCTTGGAAACTTGAAGCCAGGAATATATACTGTTGTTGCTACAGATAACAATGGTTGCGATGTCAAGCGGAATGTATATATTTTGCAACCCGAAAGGTTGGAATTGACATCTATTGTTACCGTTCCCACCTGTAAGGACTTGAACAATGCATCAGTGGAAATAACAGTTGTTGGCGGAACTGCCCCGTATTCATATAATTTGGGAACAAATAGTTCCGATTCGTCGGTGTTTGCAAGTCTGCGTCCGAGCGTGTACAGCGTGTTTGTTACCGATGCAAATGGTTGTAACAGCAAGGTTTACGACATTGTTGTCCCCGAAAGCAAGATTGACTGCCTGCGTATTCCCAATGTGTTTACTCCCAACGGTGACGGTGTGAACGACGAGTGGATAATCGAGAATATTGAATTGTTCCCTGAGGCGCATGTCTACATTTATAACCGTTGGGGACAACTTCTGTATCACGGACGAGGCGATAGCCAGCGTTGGGATGGCAGCTACAGAGGTCATTTTGTGCCGTCGGGAGTGTATTTGTATGTTGTTAGTCTTGAATCAGTTGAAGAAAAGTATGAAGGTTCTGTTACTGTGCTATATTAATTCTCACCGTCATTTCGGAAGCCTGACTGAACACGCGACAACTATAGGTGAGCGTTGTGAAGACGGCTATCCGAAATCTCCTTTGGGTACTAATGGGAGATTCCGCATAGTCGAACAATATTACGCTCCCCGTTCCGTATCGCGTTATTGTTCAGACTTGCGGAATGACGGCTACTACTTACCGCTACTTAAGCCGCTCCCTGAGCCTGTCGAAGGGACGGATATGTTTATCGTTTAATTATTGATTATTAATATTTATAACTTATATTTATGCTTAACAATGTTTGCAGAAAAATGAAATCCAACTCGCAGTCGGCGGAAATATTCCGTATCGGCAGTGCCTTTGGATTGTGGAAATCATCGAAGTCGTTTGCAAATCTTATTGCATTCCTGATTTGCATATTTTTCAGTGCAAACACCCGGGCACAAACCATACCTATACCAAACATCACTTTGACCAACACCCCTATATGTGGCGAAAATGCAAATCTTACGGCAAGTCTGCCAGGAGGTGCAGCTGTACCAACAGATTTTGTTTACCAATGGTTTTCGGATGCCGATTGTACACTCGAAATTACTGATGGACGTTCTGGCTCTTACAACGAAAACCTAACATTACCAATTTCCAGCACTACGACAGTATATTGCCGTCTGCGCAAAACTTCAACAGAAACTGACACAAAGAACTTCTCGTTCACAGGTACACAACAGACATATACCATTCCTACGGGCTATACTTCGTTTACATTCCAAGTTTGGGGTGCACAGGGTGGAAATAGTACCAGATGTGAGGGTGGCAAAGGTGGATATTCAGCTGGAACATTATCAGCGACATCTGGAATATCAAGTATTTATGTTTATGTTGGTGGACAAGGAAGTTGTGGACCAGACTCTCGCGGTTTAGCTGCTGGCGGTTGGAACGGCGGAGGTGCGTCATGGAGAGGAGCAGACCCTGCTGCTGGTGGTGGCGGCGGCACAGACATTCGCGTGAACGGCAATACATTATACCACCGTATCATCGTCGCTGGTGCTGGTGGTGGCGGTGGTGAAAATGGTAATTTGGAAGTAGCAGGCTATGGCGGAGGATCTGAAGGCGGTCGTGGAACAGGCGGAAATCATAATGAGGATGGTGGTTCTCAGACTGCTGCTGGAGTTGGCGGGGCTTTCGGATTTGGAGCAAACACACCTTGCGATGGTGGTGGCGGCGGCGGTGGCTGGTATGGTGGTGGCACCTGCAACGGCTCGCAGACAATACCTAGTTCAGACAATTATTGTGATGCAGGTGGTGGTTCTGGCGGTTCAGGATATGTATATACTTCTTCAACAGCAGGAAACTACCCAAGTGGTTGTAGGCTAAATTCATCGTTATACCTTACAAACGCGCAGACAATTGCAGGCAACACATCTTTTGTGGCTCCTAATGGTGGCAAAGAAACTGGTCATGAAGGAAACGGTTACGCCCGTATTACAACTACATACTATCCAACAGGAACGGCAGGTGCTATTGCATTGTCGTGTTACGAACAAGATGACTTGCCTGGTTACATCCCTTTGTGCGGAACAAATGTTATATATTGCTCTCCTTCTGGCAACGACCTTAACATCGGCACAAGCACACAGCCTGTGTCCAGCATCTCTCGGGCACTTACACTTGCCCAAACTGACGGCAATCCTTCTATTATCCGCATGGAAAGCGGGGATTATACGACAAACAGTACCGTAAACCTAATTGACAACGTAATAATTGATGGCGGCTGGACTGCAAATACTTCCACTGGTGTGTGGACAAAAGGTACTGGCGAAACGAAACTGAATGGTACTTTTGGAACAATAAATACACTCGATGCAAATCATAGGATAGCAATTAGATCAAACGGCAAGCAAAACTGGAAATTGCAGGATTTGACAGTTGATGTGGATGGTTATGGTAGCTCCGATTGCCATTCCACTTCCAAGAAGGGCAACTCTGTTTATGGCTTGTATATGACAAACACAAGCGATGGCGATTCACTTATAAGGGTTAAGATAAATGTTGGTGATGGAGGAAAAGGAGGCACAAAAAGCATAACATTTTCGCCAACTACTGAGAATTTAAAAGGTGGTGATGGCGCGAAGGCATCTGGAAATAATTGTATAACAGAAACTCCTTCGGGAGGAACTCCTAAAAGCATATCTTCAACACGAAATGGCGGTGCTGGTGGTAAAGGTGGCCCTGGCGGAGATAGGGGACATAATGCGCAAAATGGCACTGTCGGTACAGCTGGTACTAACGGTGGCGGTGCAAGAGGGACTGCAGGAAGTGCTGGAACGCCAAGTAATAGTAGTGATGATGAAGGTAAATCAGGTGGTAATGGTACTAAGGGAGCCGATGGAGCAGATGGTTCTGCGAATAGCACCCGTGCGTCACGTTCTTTTGCTGAATATTTTATACCTTGTGCATTAGGCAGCGACGGTAAACCTGGCAAAGGTGGTGGCGGTGGCGGCGGCGGTGGCGGCGGCGATGGTAATTGGTTGGTTAGTGGCAATCCTGGCGGCGGCGGCGGTGCTGGTGGTGCCGGTGGACTTGGCGGTGGCGGAGCTGCTGGTGGTGGCGGTTCGTTTGGAGTGTATTGCTATGATTCAGGCATACCTTATATTGAAAAATCACATATAGACGTTGGAAACGCAGGTTTGAAAGGAGAAGGACAGAATGGTCAAGCTGGCGGTTCTGGTGGCGTCGGTGGCAAAGGTGGAACCAGTTGCGGAGCTGCTAAAGGAGGCGACGGTGGCAAAGGAGGTGATGGTGGCAAGGGTGGAAAAGGCGAGGACGGTGAAGATGGCTTTGCCTATGCTATTGCAGAGGTGGATGGTACAACATTGACATCATACATAGAAGGAGACTATGGCTCTTTGCCCACAACAGTCCTATCATCCATCGACTACGGCATTTCATCGAAGAAAGGCTGTACCAATTCGCAGATAGCGCTCACACGCAGTGGCGGTTCATGGGACGGTCAATATGGAACACTTATAAATGATGAAACAGCAACTTCTTCATCGTATTCTACTGACAATGAAAGTATAATTGTCGGGTATAGTGATTTAGGTTCGTTTGCCCCGACAGTAGATGGCAGAAAAGTTTTCATCACTCAGGAGCGTAGCATTGGCGAAATTGATGGCACAGACGAGTTTGATACA
>CACWOG010000010.1 GCA_902762455.1 uncultured Bacteroidia bacterium
AAACTTATAAAACAAATATTCGCTATTATGAATGGCAACAAAATGTATGATGAAAATTTTTCAAAAAATATTTGGTAGTTAACACAGTTCATTCCGTAAAACAGAACGAACAGCATAAGGAACGTTGCTTGTGAGTTCGTTTATGCGGAATCTCCTATAGAAGCGTTTTCAATTGGAGATTCCGCATAGTTGAACAATATTACGCTCCCCGTTCCGTATCGCGTTATTGTTCTAACTTGCGGAATGACAGTTCAGTAGCATACACTTTAGTCAACTTGTATATAGATTCCTTAAAAATTGAGTTAACAGCAGATAATAGGTTGGTGATGTGAGGATATTGGGCATTGTATAAAAACATTGTTGCAAAAGGGTTTTTATTATCAAATAATTGTGAATAATGTTTTGCTTTTAATGGTAGCAAAAACAAAAAACAACCTTATTTTTGTGGTACAAAACTTAGAAATGCAGTCGCGGTACGCCACGACTCAACAAGAAACATGAAACATATAAACGACACCAAACTATAAAAAACAATCGACGCAAAGCATTGCGTCGCTACGACATTAAACCATTAAACATTGAACTGTTAAACATTGAACATTAGAAACTTATAAACAGCGTAGCGAGAAACTTAGAAACAACTTAAACTTATGAAGGTATATAAATTCGGCGGTGCATCGGTAAAAACACCACAGGCAATAGAGAATGTCTATAACATAATAAAGGACGAAAACGAACTGGTAATTGTAGTTTCGGCAATCGACAAGACAACCAACCATCTGGAACGCCTCGTCAACTACTATTTCAACGGTGACGAGCAGAAAAATGTCGAGTTCGAAAACATCAAGAAGTTTCATTACGATTACGCAGCCGAAGCCTTTGGCGGCAAGACCGAAACGGTTTGCAAGAAGCTGAATTCGCTTTTCGAAGAAATTGCCGAACGCATCGACGGCATTCCCACCGACGACTACGACTTCGAGTACGACTCAATTGTTTCGTACGGCGAATTGCTCAGCACTACCATTTTCTCGGAATACCTGCGCTACAGGGGAAAACAGAACAAATTCATCGACATACGCCGCTATATGGTCACCGACTCCAATTTCCGCGATGCGAAAATCGACTGGAAACTTTCGGAAAAGAAGGTGCGCAAGGCATTTTCGGATGCAAGCAACAATGTTTTTGTAACGCAAGGCTTCATCGGTAGCGACATCAGCCATCACACCACCACGCTCGGACGCGAGGGTTCGGACTACTCGGCCTCGTCGATTGCACATATCATTGATGCCGAAAGCGTTACAATCTGGAAGGATGTGCCAGGCATTATGAACGCCGACCCGGCTTGGTGCGACTTTGCCGAGAAGTTGGACGAAATCTCGTTCCACGAAGCCATCGAACTCGCATTCTACGGAGCCAAGGTCATCCACCCCAAGACCATCAAGCCTATCGAAAACAAGAACATTCCGCTGTATGTGCGCTCGTTCAAGGACCCGTCGGCAAAAGGAACTGTCATCCGCAAGCTGGACTACTACCTCGACCTCGTTCCTGTGTATATCCTCAAGCAGAATCAGGTGCTGATTTCGATTTCACCGAAGGACTTTTCGTTCATCGTGGAGGAAAACATGAGCAACATTTTCGGTCTGTTCGCCAAGTACAAGGTAAAGGTGAATGTAATGCAAAATTCTGCAATCGACTTCTCGGCTTCAATCGATGCCAACAACCGCAACTTCGATGCGCTTGTCGCCGATTTGCAGAAGGAATACTTTGTGAAATACAACGAGAACCTGCAGCTTATCACCATCCGCTACTATACCGACGAAGCCATCAACCGAATGATTTCGGGACACAAGGTGTATATGACGCAGAAGAGCAGAAAGACGGCAAGGTTCGTGATAGAGTAGGGTGCATTTATTTGCTTTTCCAGATTTGAAATTTTATGTATTTTTGTAGCCTAAAAAAATGACGCATGAACTATAATAACGATTTTCGCAAGTACGCCGTAAAGCACAGAGGCGTAAACGGTCTAGTTTTCGACCAGTACACAAGCATTTACAACGGTTATATCAACCCTACCATCATTGAAGAGAGAACCCTTAACGTTGCGCAGATGGACGTTTTCTCACGACTGATGATGGACAGGATTATATTCCTTGGCACACCTATAAACGATGATGTAGCAAACATTATCCAGGCTCAGCTCCTTTTCCTCGAAAGCAGCGACCCGAACAAGGACATACAGATATATTTCAACTCGCCCGGCGGTTCTGTTTACGCAGGTCTTGGCATCTACGACACAATGCAGTACATACGTTCCGACGTGGCTACCATCTGCACGGGCATGGCCGCTTCGATGGCTGCAGTTCTGCTTTGCGCAGGCGCACACGGAAAGCGCTCGGCACTGAAGCATTCGCGCGTGATGATTCACCAGCCTATGGGTGGCGCCGAAGGTCAGGCTTCCGACATCGAAATCACCGCAAAGGAAATACTGAAGCTCCGCGAGGAACTTTACGAAATCATTGCCAACCACTCGCACCAGGACATCGAAAAGGTTCGCATCGACTCCGACCGCGACCACTGGATGATTGCCGAGGAAGCAAAGGAATACGGAATGATTGACGAAATTCTGTTTAGGGAGATTGAATACTAATACCAAATAATGTACAATTAACAATGAATAATTGATAATCTGTGGCGACGCGACGCACCACGTCGCTACAAATTATCAAATCATCAAATTTTCGAATCATCTAATGGACAAAAACGATAGGTGCTCGCTGTGTGGTCGTCCGCGCAAGGATGTTGGAATCCTGTTCCAGGGTGTAAACGGAAACATCTGCGACGACTGCATAAGACGAGGATACGAGATACTGAAGGAAGAAGAACAGTTCCACAAAAACGACAAGCCTGCGAAAACGGCTATCAACCTGAAGAAGCCGAAGGAAATCAAGGCTTTCCTCGACGACTATGTAATCGGGCAGGACTATGCAAAGAAGGTGCTGTCGGTAGCCGTATATAACCACTACAAGCGCATCAGCCAGGAAAAGAACGATGTCGACATCGAAAAGTCGAACATAATAATGGTCGGAGAAACAGGCACAGGCAAGACATTGCTGGCCAAAACAATAGCCAAAATGCTCAATGTGCCGTTCGCAATAGTTGATGCAACCGTGCTTACCGAAGCCGGGTATGTCGGAGAAGACATCGAAAGTTTGCTCACCCGTCTGCTTCAGGCTGCCGACTACGATGTGGCATCGGCAGAACAGGGCATTGTCTTCATTGACGAAATCGACAAGATTGCCCGCAAAGGCGACAATCCGAGCATCACCCGCGACGTGTCGGGCGAAGGCGTGCAGCAGGGACTTCTCAAGTTGCTCGAAGGCTCGATAGTGAACGTTCCTCCGCAGGGCGGACGCAAGCACCCCGAGCAGAAGATGATTGCCGTGGATACCAAGAACATACTGTTTATCTGTGGCGGAGCATTCGAAGGTCTCGACAAGATTATCGCACGACGCATGAATACTCAGGTAGTTGGTTACGGAACGCAGAAGAACATCGAGAAAATCGACAGCAAGAATATGTTGCAATACGTTATTCCCGAGGACATCCGCAAGTTCGGGCTTATCCCCGAAATAGTAGGTCGTCTGCCAGTTCTTGCCTACCTAAATCCTCTCGACCGCGAAACCCTGAGGATGATTCTCACCGAACCGAAGAACTCCATAGTAAACCAGTACATAAAGTTGTTCAAGATTGATGGAATCGACATCAAGTTCGAAGATGAGGCTTTGGATTATATAGTTGACCAGGCAATTTCGTTCAAGCTGGGAGCAAGAGGTCTGCGTTCAATATGCGAATCAATAATGCTTGAGGCTATGTTTGAGATGCCTTCGGAAAAGAAAAAGTCGTTTGTCGTAACAAAGGAATATGCCGAAAGCAAAATCGACAAGACTGCGGCAATAAAATTCAGAAACGCATAGCGTTTGCAGCAGGAATATCTCCCCACCACACACTTATTATAGCACTTTTCTACTTATCCCTGAATACCAGCACAATAGGCACACCCGTAAGATTGAAGTTCTCGCGAAGCTGGTTTTCCAGATAACGCTTGTACGGCTCCTTGATGTATTGCGGCAGGTTTGCGAAGAAGGCAAACACTGGAGTAGGCGTTGGCAACTGGGTGACATACTTTATCTTGATGTACTTGCCCTTGGTTGATGGCGGCGGGAAATTCTCGATAGCTTCGAGCATAATCTCGTTGAGCTTGCCTGTCGGGATGCGCTGGATGCGGTTTTCGTAAACCTGCATTGCTGTGCTTAGCACATCGCTGATGCGCTGCTTGGTGAGCGCCGAGATGAAAAGAATTGGAATATCGTTGAACGGAGCAATCCTTTCCTGAATGAACTCGCGGTATTCCTTGAGCGTGTTGCTGTCCTTTTCGATTAAATCCCACTTGTTTACAAGGATGACGATGCCCTTCTTGTTCTTGCGTATAAGGTTGAGTATGTTCTGGTCCTGCGACTCCCAACCCTGCTCGGCATCAATCATAAGCAGGCAGACATCTGAATTTTCGATGGCTCGTATTGAGCGCATCACCGAGTAGAATTCCAAATCTTCGGAAACCTTGCTCTTGCGGCGCACACCTGCCGTATCGACAAGCATAAAGTCGTAGCCGTACTTGTTGTAGCGCGTGTTTATGGAGTCGCGAGTTGTACCTGCGACATTGGTAACGATGTTTCGCTCCTCGCCTATGAGCACATTGGTTAGCGACGACTTGCCGACATTAGGTCGACCGACAATAGTTATGCGCGGAAGGTCAAGTTCCTCGTCGTTTGGCTTGTCGGGCAAGGCCTTCACAACGGCATCAAGCAATTCGCCCGTGCCAGCACCTGTAATAGCCGAAATGCAATACAATTCGCCAAGTCCAAGGTTGTAGAACTCGTAGCTGTTGACA
The DNA here is from genome assembly GCA_902762455.1 of uncultured Bacteroidia bacterium. GTDB lineage: Bacteria > Bacteroidota > Bacteroidia > Bacteroidales > ML635J-15 > Bact-19. The sequence continues at coordinate 4,949 of CACWOG010000010.1, forward strand.
ATCTTCTTGTTGGAATCAACCTTGTTGACCACAAGGAAAACAGGTTTCTTCGACGAACGAAGAATGTCGGCAACCGCAACATCGAGGTCGGTGAGACCCATATCAACATCAACCATAAACATCACGGCATCAGCCTCCTCGATGGCAATCAGCACCTGCTTGGAGATTTCACGCTCGAACACATCGGTCGAATTTTCAACATATCCGCCAGTATCGACAACGGAGAATGTTTTTCCGTTCCAGAAGCAATGTCCGTAAAGGCGGTCGCGTGTTACACCGCTTTCGTCGTTCACTATCGCCTCGCGGCGTTCTATCAGTCTGTTGAAGAATGTCGATTTTCCAACATTCGGTCTTCCTACTATTGCTACAATGTTTCCCATAAGTTGATTAAATTAACAATGGACAATTGATAATGGATAATCTGTGGTGACGCGGCGCGCCACGTCGCCACTATCTGTTTTCCCATCCCATTCCAATTTCCCAATGTATTGAAATTTTTACTTCTACATTACAATTATTTAAATCATACCTGTCTATGATAAGGTCAATGGCTTCAGGATTTTCGTTTATCCAACTGCCGACCATTATATAGAATTTATCTTCATCGGGACTATAAAAGACACGACCTCGCGGTTTGTTCTTGTAGTCGCCGATGTACGGACCTACACCGTTGAGCTTGTATTTTTGGTTACGGAATTCTCGTTTCCATACATCCTCGTGAAGCTCCTTGCAGGTAATCAGTCCTCCTCCAGCATTCGGCTTTGAATATGAATCCTTGTCAATTGCGATGACACCGAACAGACTTTTGTTGACTGGCGAATACCAGAAAATGCCGACCTTGGGATTGTTTTGTGTCTCAAGGTTCTGAGCCATTGTTTCCATTGTCCTTTCAGCAAGGTCGTCGTCGGCTTGCGAAATGGTTACTTCCGTAGATTTCTTGCCATATTCGGGCACAGGTTCACTCACCACGGGTGCAACCTGCAGTTCTTCCAATGCCTTTTGAACCGCACGCTTTACTATTTCGTTTAATTGTTCGTCTGTTATGTTGTATGTCATTGCTAAAATACAATATTTAACATCGCAATGCATTGTGATGCTACAAATTTCCTATTAATTTCACTCCGTTTTCTCCAATTTCCACCATTCTCTTCCTATACAATCCGCCCAAGGCCTTCTTGAAATTCTTCTTCGAGATGCCGAAGGTCTTGTATATCAGTTGTGGACTGCTATTGTCGCAGATGTTCATCTCGCCCTTGTGCTTCTTGAGGTAGGCTACAATCTTGTCCTCGAAGTTGCCGATGTCCTCGTGGTCGTTGCGGAACATGCGGAGGTCGAGCTTGTTGTCGTCGCGGACTTTCTTCACAATCACATCCACCTCATCGCCTGAATGCAGTTCCGAGAAAACCTCGTTTGCGTACAGGATTCCCAGATACTTGTTTTCGACTATCAAGTTGTAGCCCAAGCTTGTGCGGCGAGTCACCAGTGCGTGGACCTTCTGGTTTTCATCAACTTGCGGGCGCTGGCTCTCGTCGATGTACTTTTCGTACTTGGTGCTTGCAACGGCGCGGTTGGTGTCCTCGTCGAGATATACATACACGATGTAGTCCTCATCGACCTTCAAATCGACCTTCTGCTCCTTGAAGGGACAGAATAGGTCCTTTTCGATTCCCCAGTCGAGAAACGAACCGTACTTGGTGTTGGCGACGCAGGTTAGGCTTCCGAACTCGCCTATTCCGACAAACGGACTACCCATGCATCCGTGAATCTTGCCGTCGGGACCGTTGTACAGGAAAATGCTTTCGGTTTCGCCAATTTCGTATTTTTTCACGAGGTCGATGTTTTCAACTTCGAGGGTTCCGTGCTCGGCAGCGTCGAACAGCAGTTTTTCGCCTTCGAAGCCCACAACCTTCAACTCGTGTGATTTCCAGATTTCAAGCATAATATAATTTTTTGCAAAAATACACATTTTCTGGCACATACAGGCAACCGAATAAAACAACGGAATCATTTTGCACCGTCACCATTATGATTGTTGTAAATTTGTATTATCGCATGAAAAAAGTCGGGCATGACAATGTGTTCGTGCAAAACGATATTCGTGTAATGCAGCGGCAATGTTGTCTGGGTTTGCAACCTTTAGCTCACTGCTATATGGCAGTAAATCCGAAAGGACAAGTAATTTCCCATTATGTTTCTAATTCAAAGATTTGAACTGGTTTATAGGTTTGGATTTGCTAGCGCGAGCTAAAGGTTGTTTGATATTGTTTAAAAAGTTTACAATTCACCCAAAGCCACGTTTTTTTGCTGCGGTCGGAATGTATGGCGGCGGCAAACCAGGTGACCGTCCGTCCCTGCCGTTTCAGTTCCTGCCTTATCATATTTCCGATGTGAATTTCTTCCATAAAAAATGTCGCGAGCAAATTTTTATCTTCTTGGAAGGCCTGGAATACCTGAAAAATCAATAAAAAAACTCACGACATAAGTCGCGAGCGTTTTACTTCTATTGATTTTTCTTTTACAAAGTTTCCAGCTTTACCAAGAAAAATAGTCAGTTAAACGCTATCTTGCTGTATGTTAAATGTTATGTTCTTCTTCCTGTTTCGTAAAATTTTATGGTTAACGGGACAAAAGTAAGGAAAAATATAGAATGTATGCTGGTGAGAGAAGAAAATTTATTTTAAATTATTCCGCTATAAGTGCAGGCTTCAAAATCCCGCACTTATATTCGTATAGAATGCAGTTTTAATCATTATCTTTCCGAAAGGATTTTATTTATTGTCTTGTCATCCATCCGGTTGTTCCAAAGCAATACTATAATGATTTTCGTCCCCTTAATATAATAGAAAACCCTGACATGTTTTGAGTGAAGTACACGCAAAATTTTGCCATTGTATTTATGTGTCGTTTCGGTAGTTCCTAATTCTGGAAAATCCAAAAGCAAATCAATTTGTGAAATAATATTGTCATATACTTGCAATGTAACATTCTGACCATGTATGTCAAGGACATATCCAATAATTGAAGCTAATTCGTTTTCAGCCTCTTTTAGCCATTGAATCTCCCTCATGCCATCATAGCTTTGATGCGAGCCTTAACTTCTTCGTGCGATACAAATTCGGCAGTGCCGTCAGCAATGCATTTCATTCGCTCGTTGAGAAGCTTTTCTACTTCTGCTTCGCTGTAGCAACATGGACTTGTAACTTGTTTTTTTTCGCTTTGTCCAACCAGTTCCATAGCAAAGCACTTCACTTTGCGCGTTAGTTCTTCAGGCGAAAAATGTCCATAATCAGGCAGGTTGATGTTTATAGAAACTCCATTCATTACAATTTCAATTAATCATCTGCAAAAATAGTGATATTTTTTTGACATTGAAAATTGAAACAAAAAATAAAATGATTATCCGCAATTTTCACCAATGTGGAGATTGCTTCGCGAGGCTGCAAGCAGCGTTCCGCATAAGCGAACTCACAAGGCTCGTACCTGTGCCTGTTCGTTCTGCTTTACTCGCAAGTGGAGATTGCTTCGCGAGGCTGCAAGCAGCGTTCCGCATAAGCGAACTCACAAGGCTCGTACCTGTGCCTGTTCGTTCTGCTTTACTCGCAAGCTTCGTGAGCTAAAGGTTGTGGAATGACTCCTCACCGTCATTTCGGAAGTTATGATGAACCAGCGATACGGAAGGGGAGCTGTGTGAATCAAACTATCCGATACCTTTAGCTCGCGAAACAAAGTGAGCAATCTCCTTTGAAATCATTGTTTTGTGCTAATTGCGGATAATCATTAAAAATAATTTGCTTGTGCAAAGTTAAGGCAATGCTCTTAAAATTTATTTTAAATTATTCCGCTATAAGTTTTATTTTTGCAAAAATTTTACATCGATGTTAGACCGTATTAGAAAAATAAGCGAGGAGGTTGCAAATTTCGCACCCAAGGCAATTGAAGAAGTTGAAGATTTCAGAATTAAATACTTGTCGAAGAAGGGCTTGATACCTGCTTTGTTCGACGATTTCAGGAATGTTCCAGCCGAACAGAAAAAGGAAGTCGGCCAGCGCATAAACGAACTTAAGCAGACGGCTCTCGCCAAGTTGGAAGAACTGAAGGCTTCGTTGCAGGTAAGCAACGACGGCAAGGTGGAACTCGACCTCAGCCGTCCGGGCGACCCGCTGAACCTCGGCGCACGCCATCCGCTGTCAATCGTAAGAAACGAAATAGTGAACATTTTCACCAAAATCGGTTTCAGCGTAAACGAAAGCCAGGAAATCGAGGATGATGCACACTGCTTCGAGAAGATGAACTTCCCTCCCGACCATCCCGCCCGCGATATGCAGGACACTTTCTTCATCTCGTCGGATATGAATGTGTTGCTCCGCACCCACACCTCGTCGGGACAATCGCGCGAAATGGAAACAATGACTCCGCCAATCCGCAGCCTTTCACCGGGACGAGTTTTCCGCAACGAGGCTATTTCGGCACGCGCTCACTGCCAGTTCCATCAGATTGAAGGTCTGTATGTTGACAAGAATGTCTCCTTCGCCGACCTCAAGCAGACGCTCGACTACTTTGCAAAGGAATTCTTCGGCGAGAAGTCGCAGATTCGTATGCGTCCGTCGTATTTCCCGTTCACCGAGCCGTCGGCCGAAGTCGATGTAAGCTGTTCGCTTTGCGGAGGCAAGGGCTGCAATGTGTGCAAGGGTAGCGGCTGGCTCGAGATTCTCGGCTGCGGTATGGTTCACCCCAATGTCTTCAAGGCTGCCGGCATCGACCCGAAGGTTTATTCAGGCTTCGCATTCGGCATGGGCATCGAGCGTATCGCCATGTTGCGCTTCGGCGTCAAGGACTTAAGGCTGTTCTTCGAGAACGATATTAGGTTCTTGGAGCAGTTCGTAGCGGCGTACTAATGTTTAATTGGGCTAAAAGAAGAAAAGGCTAACAGGCTTGCAGGCAAACTTGTTTCTAGCTAACGGTAAGATGCAAAAAATGTATGAATGATAATCTGTAGCGGCGCAATGCATTGCGCCGCTACAAAATTGATATAAAATAATTTAAAACAATCATAAACATAGAAACCAAGAAACGCCGAACGCATTAAAACTTAGAAACCATGAAACCTTATCCCATTTTCATTCTCCACGGCCTCTTCGACTGCACCCTCTCCTGGAACCCCATCGCCGACCTGCTTTCGTCCTCCTTCTCCGTCCATCTCCTTCCACTCCGCAATCACCGTGATGCAAAGCACTGCCCGACGATGTCGTTCGACGAAATGGCAGACGATGTAAAGGCATACGCAGACGAGCACAACATTGAGAAATTTATCTTTGTGGGACATTCCTTAGGAGGGAAAACCGCCATGCAGTTTGCACTGAAATATCCGCAGATGCTCGAAAAAGTGGTTGTCATCGATATTTCTCCATGCAGGATGAGTTCGCTTATAGAACACAACTCAATCATAACCAACCTATTAAATCAGGTAATGGCGGTAAAAAACCTTCCGCTTACCGACTTTCATTCATTTGCCGAATTTGCCAACGGAATTTCCTCTTTCGACGACGATACCAAGCGCGCAATTATCGGAAACATAAGATACGACGGCAAGGCTTTTTCGTGGCAAATTGACATTGATGCCGTATTCAACAATTTCGACAAACTGACCGACGGTTTCGATGCGGATGATTTTATTGATAAAAAGATTGAAGTTCCAACCTTGTTTATCAGGGCGTTAGATTCAGAGTTTTTGCCTTCGTCCGACTACAAGACCACAAAATACATATTTCCAAACAGTGAAATCGTTGAAATTCCTGATTGCACTCATAGGATACATTTCGAGAAGCCCAAATTGTTAGCCGACGAAATCTCAAAATATCTGCTTCGCTAATTTTTTCTTCCACATTTCAATAATAAAGCATACTTTTGCGGAAATAATTGAAACTTACAATGGACAGGACATACGCAGGAATTCCAGAAGAATACGCAGGCTACGAAAACGCCAAAGTAGTGGTGTTGCCAGTGCCTTACGACGAAACTTCAACATGGGTGAAAGGTGCTGACCAAGGTCCCGAAGCCTTCCTCGAAGCATCGGAAAACATGGAAATATACGACCTCGAATCGGATACCGAAGTCTATAAGCGCGGCGTGTGGCTCGACGACATCATGGACTGCGATAAAGACCCGGAAAAAATGGCAATGCAGGTGAAGGCAAAAGCCGACAAATTTTACGAGGACGGCAAGCTTTTCACAATGATCGGCGGCGAACATTCGGTGTCGATTGGCGCAATAATGTCAACTGTTGAGCATTTCGACAACCTGAGCGTGCTGCACCTTGACGCACATTCAGACCTTCGCAGCGAATACGAAGGCACACCGTTCAGCCACGCCTGTGCAATGCACTGGGCATCGAAGCATACCAATTTGATTCAGGTTGGAATCCGCAGTATGGACATTTCGGAAAAGCAATACTCGAAGCGCGAAAATGTTTTCCGCGCCGAGGACATTGCCGAGCGTACCGACGACTGGCAGCAGGAAGTAATTGACAAACTTACCGACAATGTTTACCTCTCCATCGACCTCGACTATTTCGACCCATCGGTACTGCCATCGACAGGTACACCCGAACCGGGCGGAATGACCTGGTACCCGACTCTCAAACTTCTCAAGAAATTGGCAAAGCAGAAAAAAATAGTCGGTTTCGACATCGTTGAACTTGCCCCGAATCCAGCCGACAAGTCGTCGGATTTCCTTGCAGCAAAACTGTATTTCAAGATTTTAACTTACATATTTGAAGAACTTTAAAAACACAAAAGAAATGGAAAAAGGACCTATTTCACAATTCATCACACACCACTACCGTCATTTCAACTCGGCAGTTATCGTTGACGCTGCAAAGGCATACGACGAACACATCAAGGCAGGCGGCAAAATGATGCTTGCAATGGCTGGCGCTATGAGTACCGCCGAAATCGGACTTTCGCTCGCCGAAATGATTCGTCAGGACAAGATTAGCATCGTATGCTGCTCGGCAAACAACCTCGAAGAGGACATCATGAACCTCGTGGCTCACAACCACTACTACCGCGTTCCTAACTACCGCGACCTCACTCCGGAACAGGAACACGAACTTCTCAACAACCACTACAACCGTGTTACCGACACTTGCATCCCCGAAGAGGAAGCATTCCGTCGTCTCGAACACCACCTTGTAGATATTTGGAAGGACATGAAAGCTAAGGGCGAACGTCTTTTCGCATGGGAAGTTATCTACAGACTTCTCCGCAGCGGCGTTCTCGAACAGTACTACGAAATTGACCCGAAGGACAGCTGGGTTCTCGCAGCTTGCGAAAAGAATATTCCTATCATCGTTCCGGCATGGGAAGACTGCACAACAGCAAACATCTACACCGCACACTGCATCCGTGGCGAATTCGACCCTTCAATCTCTATGATTAAGAACGGTATCGAAACCATGATATTCCTCACCGAATGGTACAAGAAGAACAGCGGTGGCAAGGGCGTTGGCTTCTTCCAGATTGGTGGCGGTACAGCAGGCGATTTCCCGATTTGCGTAGTTCCTATGATGGAACAGGACCTCGAATGGCACGGCACTCCTTTGTGGGCATATTTCTGCCAGATTAGCGACTGTACAACATCATACGGTTCGTACTCGGGCGCAGTTCCGAACGAAAAGATTACCTGGGGCAAGCTCTCGAAAGACACTCCTCGTTTCATCATCGAATCGGATGCAACAATCGTAGCACCTCTGTTGTTCAGCTATGTTTTAGGTTGGTAATTGTATCAATTAGTAAATATGCAGCGGAAATTCAGTCTTTGGATTTCCGCTTTTTTATAATAACATGTTTACACATAATACTTTTTGTTTTAAGCCTCTTCGTCATTCCGTAAGACAAAGCGAACAGCAAAAGGAACGTTGCTTGTGAGCCTGTCTGTACGGAATCTCCTTTTGAAATCGTTTTTCTTGGGAGATTCCGCACAGTTGAACAATATTACACTCTCCGTTCCGTATCGTGTTATTGTTCTAACTTGCGGAATGACAAAAGCGTGGAAAATTTTAGTCAATATATAGTTTCGTTTTTTATATTGTAACAACCTGAAAACAAATTAATTATTAGTCAATTTTCATATTTTACACATTTTTGTAAAAAAATACATGTTTTGGTGTAATAAAAAGGACAATTCCCTGTCTAATATGGAAGCAAAACGCAGAAATAATGGATAATAAAGAATCAAAATTTATCAATCTGGTGCGGGAACACAAGCGTACAATATACACGGTATGCTATCTCTTTACCAGTCAGAAGGAAGATGTCGAGGATCTTTTCCAGGAGATTCTGATACGAATCTGGAACGGAATGGAAGGATTTGAAGAAAGAAGCAACATGAATACCTGGGTGTATAGGATAGCACTTAATACGGCACTGAACGAAAAAGCGCTAAAAGGCAGATGCCCCCAGACTCTACCGCTTACCATGGACATAAATCCTTACGACGAAGCAAACACTTCGGACGCTCGCTTTTCGGAACTTCACGAGCGTATCCTTCGCCTTGATATGGCCGACAGAGCATTGGTGATGTTGTGGCTCGAAGACTTGTCGTACGACGAAATTGCCAGCATAATTGGCATTTCGTCGCAGAATGTCGGTGTTCGCTTGGTTCGCATAAAGGAAAAACTTATAAAAATGGCTAATAATAAATAATTGAGGTATGGAAACAAAAAAAGAAAACTCGGGAGCAAAAAATCCATTGGAAGAAACCAAAATGCAATACGATAAAATGCAGGAAAAATTTTCGAAGCGCGACATTGTAAACAACAAGCCTTTTGAAGAGGAAATAGATAAACAAACCGCACGTTTCAGACGGAAAAGGATTTTTATCGCAGCAAGTTACCTAATTGGAACTGTTATAAGCATATACGTATTACAATCTGCAATGCAGTTGTCGCCATGGATAAGTGTCAGTCTTGCGCTGATATTGATAGCATCGTTGATCGTAGAACTTAATCTTTATGGCAACTTTATAAACAAAGTAAAGACAGACAACGACATACTTACCTTTGCAAAGGAAACGAGGCGAATGCAGCGCAACTATATATTCTTCTATCTGGCGACATCCATTCTGCTTGTCCTCTGGGTAATCTTGCTTATTATGAACATGGACTCTTATTTTGCAAATGAAGAATATTGCCGCAGCATAAAACAGCGTGCATTATTTATTGGTTTGCCTGTATTTCTACTGATTGTCGGGTATATCGTATATAAGATGCGTAATTTAAGCAAGACAAGCATGATAATCAATCAGATAGAAAAGCAACCGCTTATACTTAACCGCAAGGTTCTAGCATTTGGAATAATAACACTTTGCATATACCTGATTGGGCTTATATTCAAGATATTCCATATTCCATTTGGCAGCCTGATTGTTATTGCTGGAACATTGATGTCGGTCGTTTTGGTAATTGTCATTGCGAGTATGCTTGCACATAATGGAACCCCAAAGATTCTTGCGGCATTGGGTGCCTTATTTGTAATATTTTTACTTCTAAGCATACATTTTCTGATAAGCCACTGGCCATTCTCCGAGGTGCTTCTTGCCGTATCGGGAATATTGCTTGCAAGCGCTACTATAAGTTATTTCGTCAAGCGACGCAAAGCATAACAGTAATATCAATATAAAATGCCCATCGGTTGCGGTGGGCATTTTTTGTTTATGAGAATGGTACTGATGAAATAAACTTATTTCAAATAGAATTATTTCAAATAGAATTATTTCAAATAAAACTATTTCAAAAATTTCAAATAAGCTTATTACAAGTGCTTAAAGATTTGAGATAATTTTGCTATCTTCACAACCGAAAATAAAAAAACAAGATGATAACCGAAAACACTAATATAGAAGCCTTTGCAATTCACATGGTGGGTAGCAAGGCCGAAGACGAGGGCTACAGCCTGTCGAAATCGGTGATGGAAGTTGATGACGAGATGAAGGAAATCCTGAGAGACTACTTCCTTTTGTCGTTCAAATCGGACGAATTGTACAATTTCTACCACGACAGCGAACTATCTTACAACGAGGTTTGCGACTATGTAGCCAAGATTTTTGATGACAGTTCACAGCTTTTCGAGCAGTCGGTAAACCTTACCAAGCATCTGTACGAAAAAAGTTCGCATCCCAACATCAAGTCGGGCGAGTTCTATGTGGTGCTCTTCCGCGACTGCGAGGTCGATGGCGAGATTGTTGATGCCGTAGGTTTATTCAAGTCCGAAAACAAGGACACATTCCTCAAGGTCAAGCGCGACGGCGAAAACTTCTGCGTCGAGTGCGACCGTGGCATCAATCCGCGAAAGATGGACAAAGGCTGCATAGTGTTCAACCACGAGCGCGAAAACGGCTTTGTGGTCAAGGTCATCGACAATACCAACCGCACCGAGGCGCACTACTGGACCGACGACTTTCTGCACATCAAACAGCGTCAGGACAAGTACTACAATACCCACAATGTGATGTCGATGTACAAGAACTTTGTCACCAAGGAAATGCCGCAGCAGTTTGAGATGTCGAAAGCCGACCAGGCCGACCTGCTCAACCGCTCGGTGAAGTTTTTCAAGGAAAACGAAAACTTCGAGATGCAGAACTTCGAGGATTCGGTAATCCAGCAGCCCGAAGTCATCCAGCAGTTCCAAACTTTCAAGGATACTTTTTCGCGCGAAAACGACTTCGAGATTCCCGAAAGTTTCGACATTTCCGATTCGGCAGTGAAGAAGCAGAGCCGTGCCTTCAAGAGCGTCATCAAGCTGGACAAGAATTTCCACATTTATGTCCACGGCAACCGCAACCTCATTGAGCAGGGCGAGGACGAAAAGGGAAAGTTCTACAAGGTGTATTACAAGGAGGAGGAATAATAAATGGTCATTTCGGAAGCCAGTCGTAGCACGCGATACGGAACGAGGAGCGTTGTGAAGACGGCTATCCGTAATCTACCAATTTCAGACAATGATAGTTTTTTTCATAACTTTGCACAAAATTCTTTTCAGTTTTGTCAGACATTATCGACACATATAAGACCATAGTTTCCAACTCGGAAGGCTTTTATTCCGAGAAGGGTAGCAAGTTTATCTCGCTGGCGTTTCCGGTGCGCACCGAAGACGAGGTCAGGGAAAACCTGCAGGCTGTGAAGAAGAAGTACTACGATGCCCGACATCATGTGTATGCCTTTGTGCTTGGCGACTATAGCGATAACTACCGTTGCAGCGACGACGGCGAACCTTCCAATAGTTCGGGGATGCCTGTGCTGGGACAGTTGCGTTCGTTTGGGCTTACATATACGATGATTGTCGTTGTGCGCTATTTTGGCGGGACAAAACTTGGCATTCCGGGACTTATAAACGCATACCGTACAGCTGCCACCGATGCGCTAAACAATGCAACAATTGTTGAGGAAACGATTGATGCATCGTATTCGTTGTCGTTCACTTACGACGAGGTTAATTTTGTGATGAAATGCCTCAAGGATTTCGATGCGAAGATTGTTGCACAATATTTTACTGAGGATTGCCGTTTGGAATTCATGGTAAAACTGTCGATGGAAGCTCCGCTGGTGGAGGCACTGTCGAAGAATTACAAGGTTGGAATTAATAAAATGGACAATGAATAATTGACAATGGACAATTTGTAGCGGCGCAATGCATTGCGTCGCTACGGATTATCAAATAAAAACAAAAGGAAAATGGGAAGAAAATTTTCACGGTTCTTTATTCGCGGGTGGAACGTGGTGGAAGCCCCCGAAATGACCAAAGCTTTGGTTATCATGGCTCCGCACACCAGCATGATTGACTTCATCCATGGAAAACTATATTTTTCAAGCTGCGGCTACAAACCAAAGTTTCTGATGAAAGCCGAAATGTTCAAATGGCCGCTGTCACCAATCCTGCGTGCTCTCGGTGCCGTACCTATCGACCGTAGCAAGAAGGTAGGGCAGATCCGTCAGGTTGTTGAGGCATACGAGAAAAACGACAACTTTATTCTCGTAATGTGCCCCGAAGGAACTCGCAAGAAAGTGAAGAACTGGAAGCGTGGATTCATAAAGATGGCCAAGAACGCCAATGTGCCTGTGTATTGCGGATTTATCGACTACAAAACACATTCGATGGGCATTAAGTGCGAACTCGACATGTCGGGCGACGACAAGGAGATTATGAACCGAGCGAAAGCGGTTTATGCACAAATGGAAGGTCGTAACAAAGGTTGTTTTGATGCTACACCCGATGAAAATTAGTCTGTTACAATTAGATACGCTCTGGAAGGACAAGTTAGCAAACCTTGAGACTATCGCTCACCGCATCGACGAGAACCAAGGTTCCGACATCTATGTGCTTCCCGAAATGTTTGCCACCGGCTTCTGCAACGAGGTTGACGAACTTGGCGAAACCATTTACGGACAAATAGTTGACGAAATGAAGTCGCTGGCTGCAAAGTACGATGCCGCCGTTTGCGGGTCGCTTATCCTGCACGATGGCGGAAAATATTATAACTCTTTCCTTTTCGTAAAACCAAACGGTGAGATTTTGCGCTACGACAAACGGCACCTGTTCCGCTTTGGCGGCGAAGCCGATATGTTTTCGCAGGGAGAAAATCGCGTGATAGTCGAGTACAAAGGATATAAGATTTTGCTTCAGGTGTGCTACGATTTGCGTTTCCCGGTGTGGAGCCGCAACCGCAACGACTACGATGTGATTTTCTATGTTGCAAACTGGCCCGACAGCCGTCGCAAGGTTTTCGACACTTTGCTCAAGGCAAGGGCTATTGAGAATCAGTCGTATGTAATTGGCGTGAACCGCGTTGGCGATGATGGCAACGGCTTACACTACGATGGTGGAAGCTGCATAATCGACTTCAAGGGTGAATATGTGGGGCGCTGTCCCGACAACGAGGAGTTTGTCCTTACAGAAAAACTTGATATTGAGGCTTTACGGCAGTTCCGTGAGAAGTTCCCTGCATGGAGCGATGCCGATGAGTTTTCTGTTTAGAAGTAAAATTATGAGGGACTTGTATATGATTTTCAAAAAAATATTGCTCTCCTTTATAATAGTTATTACAGCTATTAATTTATATTCCCAGGAAGCAAAAAAATCAAGTTTTGGCATTCAATACACACTTTCCTACGATTTCTATGTATATAACAAAAATAGAAAACCGGATTACATTATTGATGTTTTGCATCATGCGCCTGCATTTTCTTATCGAATTAAAAATCATAACTTATATATAGGTCCGTTGCTCTCTCACGTTTTTCAACCTAAGCCTATAGGAAGTGAAAAATATGATAATAAGGCTTTCGGCTTACATTTCGGTTACAGATATTATTCGAATGAACTTCTTCGCAACTTCAGAATCTTTGGGCAGTTCCATTTCTCAATCTTTTGGGTTGAATACCGTCATCATCAACTTGGATTGCCAGGAGGTGTAACAGGAACCGAAATTAGGGTAAACAATACAGCATCATTCGGAGTTGATTACGAAGCAATTCCTAATTTGCATATATATGCAGGAACTGGATTCGGGTCGTATGATGGCTTCTTTCTAATATTGGAAAGAGTCAATTTAAGCGAATACATTGGTGTCAAATATGAATTTTGATATGTCTATTCCGATTTTATTTCGCTGACCTTATAAAACTTGCTAGTCGGGAAATTTATATTACTTTTGCGCTCAAATTTTAAGAACTATGGCACGAATAATATTTTTACTGGTAATATTTGCTCTTGTGGTTGTGATTGTCGTATATCTCGTAAAGGCAATTAAGATGAACAATCCCAAGGAAGAAAAGCAGACTCCGATACAAAAGACAAAGGAGCGTACAAACTATTCCGTAGCCGACGAACTCCTCAAGCTGCAGAACCTCAAGGAAGAAGGCATAATCACCGAGAAGGAATTCGAGGAGATGAAAAAGAAGTTGATGGAATAAAGTTCCCATATACAATCCCACTTTACATACTATGATTTCGTTTGAGAGCGACTATATTGCTGGTGCGCACCCTAAAGTGCTTGAGCGACTGGCAGAAACCAATATGGAACTGCTAGCCGGATATGGCGAGGATAAGTATTGCCAAATGGCTGAAGAAAAAATCAAAAAGGCATGCAACCGCCCCGATGCAAAAGTCCATTTCCTTGTCGGTGGCACACAGACTAATCAAGTTGTAATAAGCAGTATATTGGCAGACTTCGAGGGTGTTATCGCTGCCAAAAGCGGTCATATCAGCGTACACGAGGGCGGGGCAATAGAATTTACAGGGCACAAGGTTCTTGCACTCGAAGGTAACAACGGCAAACTGAATGCTTCCGACATTGACAATTATATAACTACTTTCCACGCCGACGGCAACCACGAACACATGGTTTTTCCTGGAATGGTGTATATCTCCCACCCTACCGAATATGGCACACTATACAGCCAAAATGAGCTGACCGCAATATCAAACGTTTGCCGAAAGCATAACATTCCGCTATTTATGGATGGTGCAAGGCTCGGCTACGGACTGGCAAGCCGTCAAACCGATGTAACTTTGCCCGACATTGCAAGTTTGTGTGACATATTCTATATAGGAGGTACAAAAGTCGGAGCTCTATGTGGCGAAGCTGTAGTTTTTACACACAACAACTCACCCAAGCACTTCATTACCAAGATGAAACAGCGCGGAGCATTGCTTGCCAAAGGTCGATTGCTCGGCATACAGTTCGATACACTTTTCACCGACAAACTTTATATGGAAATAAGCCGACACGCAATCGAAATGGCAGAAAGACTAAAATCACTGCTGAAAGAAAAAGGCTACCGCTTTTACATAGAATCACCTACTAACCAGCAGTTCATAATTCTTGAGAATGACCAGATGAGCAAACTTGCACAAAATGTATGCTTCAGTTTTTGGGAAAAATACAACGACACACATACTATCGTCCGTTTCGCCACAAGCTGGTCAACGACCGAAGAAGACTTGAAAGAATTGGAAAAATGGCTGTAAAAACAACCATTTTTCTCATTCATTATTTTCTACGTTTTAGCCTTTCATATAATCCATCATATCGAGGGTAAGGATCGTGTCTAGTTCTGCCTCGTGAGCTTTGTCGGTGCGCGTGAATGCAGTTGCGGCAACACCTACGCTTGCTTCCTTAACTTCGCGGATTTCAAGAACATCAAAGAATGAATCCTTGAATTTCTTGCTATCGAAAACAGAACCTTCTGAAGCCTTTGCAGGACGTTCCAAAACGAGGAAGCTGTAGGTGTCGTTTTCGCGACCTTTCCACATTTCCTCCTTACTGATGTGTATGTTTTCAAGATAAGCTACAACTGGGTGAATTCCAGTAATATGTGTCTGTAGTTCGTTGAGACAGAAACCTGCAAAGCGCAAAGGATTTATCTCAATAGGAATAGCCTTGTTACCATCGTAGCGAAACTCTATGTGCATCGGGAAATTGCGCAGATCTATAACCTTGTTGGTGTTGACAAGGAAATCGGTGAAAGTTTTTTCATACGCATCGTACAAAACTTTGCTTGAGCAATATAGGCGGTCGCTGGTGTCCGACTCCGATGCAAAGCGGTGATGGTAGATATTGAGTATAGCGGGAACGCCTTCGGCATCGAAATAGGCATCTACTGCATATTCTTCACCATGGATGTATTCTTCTATGAGAAATTTGGCTGTGCCTACAACAAATTCAGGGAATTGTGCGCTCGACTTGGTAAAGTTCTTTTCAATGTCTGCAATCGCATTTTTCCATTCGGCATCGTTGTGGACAACATATACACCCACGCTTAGGAATCCGACCGATGGCTTAAGCACGAGCGGGAATTTAAGACCTGTTGTGTCCATCTTCACAAGTTCCTTGACTTCAACTTCCTTGAAGAAGAAATCCGGGTACATATCGCTACAGATACGGCGGAAGGTTGCCTTGTTCTTAAGCAATTCTATCTTGTCGATAAGTTCTTTGTCCTTAAGGTGTTCCACTATCCAGCCAAGACCATTTTCTGACATTGAGTACAAGCGGTGGCGCTTATGATATTCGGCAACGAACTCGTCATCGTTGTAGAGGTTCAACTTGTAGCCACGGCTTGCAAGCAATTCCGACATGCTATTGCGAAGTACGGGCAAATTATTCTTTATAGCTGTTTGTATCAGCGTTTCCGAAACGTATGGTTTTTCTAATATAAGCATTTTTTGTTTTTTTTGCAAAGTTAGCAATTTATAATTGCTTTGAAAGAAATAATTATTGCCAGATAAATTATGGATTATCAATATTTTATACACAAGTCATCAAAAAGAGTTTTCGTTGTAAGTTAGTAACACAATAAAGAAAGGTGCACCGTAATGGCACACCCTTCACAAAGCAATATGAAAAAGTCTTTTTTACTTCTCTGGAACAAGGCGAACCTTTACGTAGCTGTCGAACTTGAAGTACTTTTCGGCAGCCTTTGTCATCTGTGCCTTGTTGATGCCGTTTATGCGTGCATCTTCGCCATTTGCCTCTTCGGGAGTGATATCACCCTCTACAAGGTCAACGATAAGGTTTCTCCAGTATCTGTTTTCCTTGACTTCGGTTTCGTGTTCGCGTTTCTTCTTTTCGATAACCTTTGCAATTTCATCGTCGCTAATGTCGCCCTTCTGGATTGATTTTATAACACCAAAAATCTTTTCCTTGAGTTCCGGTTCTCTTGCAGGGTCGCAGCTGTAGAAAATCTGAACAGCGTACCTTCCAGTCGGCTTGTTATTAGTAGCGGGATATGCACCTATAGAATATACACCGCTTTCCTTTTCGCGAATCTGTTCGAGGAGCTTGGTGGTGAGAATCTTGCAGATAGCATCGATTTCGGTGTTGTTCTGAGCATTGTATTCAAAGTCGCCGTGGAACATTATGATTTCTATACACTTGTCGTCCTTGCCTTTTCTAACATCCTTTTCGATTCCACCCTTTGGAGGACGGATTCCGAGGTCAACGAAAGTTTCTGTACGTTCAACCGTTTCGAGCGAACCCAAGTACTTTTCAATCATCGGTTTAGCCTTCTTTGCATCGATGTTGCCTACAAAGTAGAAAGTGAAGTTGCACGGGTCGTTGAAACGCTGTTTGTAGAACTTGCTCATATTCTTGAAGTTAACTTCGTCGAGCATAGCTGGAGTCATAGGCTTGCGGTATTCGCTGTAGTTTGCCATAATCCATCTCATTGAGTCCTGCCATACGCTCTGCGGGTCGAGGCTTGCATTTTCGAGCATACCCTTCTGCTTTTCGACATACGACTTGAAAGCATCTTCGTTGAACTTAGGCTGTGTGAAATAAGCATTTACGAGTTCGAGCATTGTCTCAAATCCTTCAACGTCGCAACTGCCTGTGAATCCTTCTTCGGTTTCACCAATGTAAGGAGAAACGCGTGCATTCTTGCCCGAGAGGTATTTCTGGAGTTCGGTTGCATCATAGTTTCCAAGACCACTTTCGTCCATAACATCAGTTATGCACTGAACAGTGAGAGCGTCCTTTGCATTGTACTTCGAGTAACCGCCGTCACTCTTTGCTGTCATTGTGATTTCGTCGGCCTTGAAGTCGGTGTGCTTGATAACAACCTTAACACCATTGCTCAAAGTCCATGTTTCGTAACCAAACTGCTTGTTTGCTGCCTTCTTTGAAACCTTTCCCTTTGCTCCGAGAGCATCGACGAGAGGCTTGTCGGCAACCTTGTCAACGTAAGGTTCGGTTCTGGTCTGGTTTGCATCCTCGAAAGCCTTTCTAATCTGAGCTTCGGTCGGAATCTTGAAACCGTCCTTTTCGGGAGCCGTAACGAATACCACGCAGTTGTCGTCGGTAATCATTGTTGATGCATAGTTGTTGACTTCTTCGAGAGTTATTTCGGGGATGTACTTGTTGTAAAGCTGGTGTTCGTATTCAGCGCTCATAAAAGCTGAGTGAGGTGGCATAAAGTTGGCCTTGTATTCGTTGATGAAGCTTTCCGACTTCTGCTTGTCGCGTTCGTTGTACTGCTTTTCAATCATCTTCAGGATGTCCTTCTTTGCGCGGTCGAGTTCGGTCTGTGTGAATCCGTGCTGAATCATTCTCTGGTTTTCGGTTGCAAGAACCTTTACTGCGTTTTCAATCTTGTCGTTCTGCAATACAGCAAGGTTCATAAATGCATCCTTTCCGCCCATAAATGGGGAATATGCGCCAAATGCCTGTACGAAAGGTGGATTTGGAGATAATGCTATTTCGGAGAAACGAGCCACAAGCATTTGCGACATAAGCGTTGAAACCATATCGCGACGAGCATCGGCTACAGTAACGGTCTTAGCCTGCGGGTGCTTGTAGAAAACATAAACCATAGTTGCAGGGCATTCGGGGTCGCTCGAAAGCTTTACAACGGTTCCCTTTTGGTCGGGAATGATTTCGGTTGGACGTGGTTTTGGATTTTCCGGTTTTGGAATCTGCGAGAATTGCTTCTTTACGCGTGCTTCCATGTCGGCAGGGTCGAAGTCTCCAACAACGATGACAGCCATAAGGTCGGGACGATACCAAGTCTTGTAGAAGTCCTTTATTACCTTCGGGTCGAAGTTGTCAACAACTTCCATAAGACCGATTGGCAGACGTTCTGCATACTTTGAACCATTGAAGACAGCGGTAAGCATATCGTTTTGCATACGGGTCTGTGCGCCCTGGCTCAAACGCCATTCCTCGTGAATGACACCGCGTTCGTCGTTAATCATGTCGTCGTCCATCGTAAGTTCGTGAGCCCAGTCGTAGAGTACGAGCAAGCCCTTGTCGATGAACTCGCTGTTGTCGGTCGGAACCTTGATGCCATATACGGTTTCGTCAAACGAAGTGTAAGCATTAACCTCGCTACCGAACTGCATACCTATTGATTCCATATAGTTTACGAGTTCGTTCTTGTTGAAGTGTGTACTTCCGTTGAACGCCATGTGCTCGGTAAAGTGAGCCAGACCGCGCTGTTCCTCGGTTTCGAGAACCGAACCAGCATACACGGCAAGCGTGAGTTCTGCACGGTTTTCGGGAATTGGGTTTTGTCTAATATAATAGGTAAGCCCGTTGTCGAGTTTGCCTACGATTACCTTAGGGTCGTTTGGCAACTTGTCGGAAAGTGCCATTCCCTGCGAAAATGCTGCTCCTATGCCTAACAACAGTGCGAACAGCAAAAGTGTGATTTTTTTCATCTGTATCTAATTTTTAAATTTTCTGGCAACAAAAATAGTTGATAATATTTAATGTCAACGTGAAAGATTTCTTAAACTATCGGCGCTGACTAGCTGCACCTGCTCAATGACATTGCCTTTCTCGTATATTACTTTTAGTGCTTCGGTGCCGTCTTCGAGATAGAATGTCCAGATACCTTCGGCGGTGTCGTTGACATACTTCTTGGTATATTGCACCTGTCCGTTTACATAATACACGTTGTTTTCACCGTTGCGCAGTCCGTGCGAGTAGTCGCCGACGCTCCATATTTTTCCGCAGTCGTACCAAGCCTTCCAGCGACCGTCGCGAAGGTTGTTGCTGTCGAGCGGACCTTCCATGCAGATGCTACCGTTCTTGTAGTAGCGTTTTTCGTACTTAGGCATAGCGGTGTCGGCCTTGTCGTAGAACCTGATTCGGCGAGTTTCACCACTGTCGAAAGTATCGGTTACGGAATATTCGTAAACTGTTGCAAGTGTGTCGGTTGCGAGCACTGCAGGAAGCGGTTTTTCTTCGTTTCCACTGCATGACAATAGGACGTATGCAGTTGCGAATGAGAGAATGATAAGTAATTTATTCATTTGTTATTTTGTTGAGACGCAAGATTTTGCGTCTTTACCTATTTTTAAAATTATTAATTGTCAATTATCCATTGTTAATTGTTCATTACTATTCCGTTTTTTCTCCGAAAGCCAAGTCGCCAGCATCGCCAATTCCGGGGACGATGTACGATTTCACGGTAAGTTCGTCATCTATGGCACCTGTCCATACCGTAACCATACTTTCGGGTAATACCTTTTCAATATATTCAAGTCCTTCGCGACTAGCAATCACTGCTGCCACATGTACATGCTTTGGCGTTCCGTATTCAAGCAATCCTTTGAATGCCAGTTCAATGCTACTGCCACTTGCAAGCATTGGGTCGCAAATTATTACATTTCTGTCCTCAATGGATGGAGATGTGATGTAGTCGATTTTCACCTCGAACTTTCCGTTTTTCTTGTATTTGCGGTAACCGGCTATGAATGCGCTGTCGGCGTGGTCGAAGAAGTTGAGAAAACCCTTGTACATTGGTAGTCCTGCACGGAGAATTGTTGCCAATATGGGCTGTTCCTTTAGCGTAGGTACTGTTGCAATTCCAAGAGGCGTGATAACATCCTCGTCGGCAAACGGAAGCCGTTTACTGATTTCGTATGCCATAACTTCGCCTATACGTGTGAGATTGTTGCGGAAACGCAACCTTTCCTGTTGAATTTGAACATCCCTTACTTCCGACAAAAACTGGTCGAGCAGACTGCCCTTGCCACCTAAATTGATAATCTTCATAATTCTGTTTTAAGTTTTACAAATCGGTTGTAAAGATAAGCCTTTGATTTGTAATGGAGAAAAGAAATCTTGTTTTTTTGGTGTTGTTAAGTTTCAAAAGCTTGGACAACTTTTAATAATTCAAATCTTTAGATTGTCAAATATATAATTGTTTGCATTAAAAATCACAACAATCAACAGCTTTGTATAATAGTTATAAAAAAAACTCTTAGAAAACTTGCAGAAATGTGTATAATTAATATCTTTGCAATCGCAATTAGATAAGCGAAACACTATCTAATCGCCTAAAATTGCCCTCATATTATCAAACTTTATTTTAGCCTCCGTTAGAATCCCAAGCTTTCGGAGGTTTTTTGTCGTACTATAAAAAGGGTGGTATAAATGATATTTACACCACCCTATTCATTATCTATCAATCGTTTATACTGATTCTGCATGTGAAAAGCATACTTTTACTCAATCCAGAAACTCTTAGGCAGATATACATTATCAAGTTTCTGCGCTTCCTTGAACAATAGAGCAATTTCTTCATCCATAAATCCTGCGATTCCACAGCCTATGCGCGTTACGAGAAACTTGGATTCGGGATGCTGTTTTGCAAACTCGATGAACTTGTGTACATACTGCGCAATTTCTCTCAGACTGACATTTGTCGTCGGTATTGCAAAACTATGCCCTTGCAAACCAAAATTCTGACCATTGACTGCTCCAAAATTCCTGACAGCAAACAGTGCTGCACCACCATTGTGATTTCCTGTAACATCGCTACCGAATACGAAAATTTCGTTGTCGGCAAGGCTCGTGATGCGGTCGGGTGTAATTCTTTTGCTATTAATCTCTGGACTTTCCCTTTGATAATAGTTGGAAGACATTTCCCTTACCACAGAATTAATTTCCGATTCCGATAAAGATTCACGCTGCGAATGGAAATTGTGCAGTCTGCTGAAAAAGTTCATCCTTGCCTTCCTCTCATAATTCCAACTGTCGGACATTCCCTGCGAATCGTGTGAAAAGCGATGTACATTGTCGAACGACATCCGGCTTGCCACGGCTTCCACATCGTGGTCGGCACCCATATAGGCGAAAGTCCAGCCTTGCTCCTTGAGTTCGTCAACCATTTTCTTCACCTGCTGTCCGCTGTATTCCTTCGAAGCATTTTCAAGTCCGTCGGTAATGACGGTAACTATTGCCGTCGCATTTGGCACATTGGCAATGTCGCCACGCAACTTGCTGATAGAAATTCCCATCGCATCGTAAAGCGGTGTGCAACAGCAAGGACGATAATCGCGTGAGGTAAGTTGCTTGACCTCGGCAACTGGCACATTATCATACACGAGGCGTTTTTCGCAATCGCAGAAAACCATAAGCGATACAAAATGCTCCTGCGTTTCGGCATACTTTTCCTGTGCTGCACGGATTCCTCCTACTGTTTCATTGAACCCAGATATTGCCGCTTCAGCAATAGACGACATAGAACCGCTCTTGTCGAGGATTACGAGGTTGTAAATCTTGTCCTTAGAGGACTTTTCATTGTTTTCTCTTTTCATAGACTGGCTATTTTCGGCGCCGTCCTGATTTTTTCCAAAAATTTTCATGATGTTTATGGTTTAAAGATATTTGATGATTTGATGATTCTCAAAGTGGGGTTCTATTTTCAGAAACTCTTTGGCAGCCACACGTTTTCCAAATTGTGTGCCTCCAAGAACAGTGGTGCAATTTCCTCATCGGTGAAACCAGCGATTCCACAGCCTATGCGTGTTACGAGGAACTTGTATTCGGGATGTTGTTTTGCAAATTCGATGAACTCATCAACATACGGCTTTATGGTTTCCACTCCGCCCTGCATTGTAGGGATTGCGTAGCTTTGTCCCTGCAAGCCAACGCCTTGTCCCCATACTGCGCCGAACTTGTCCATAGCTATTCGCGCAGCCCCGCCCATGTGCATTCCAGCAAGGTTGCTTCCGAAGACAAAGATTTCGTTTTCGCCAAGCGAACGGATGAAATCTGGAGCAATGCGTTTTTCCATCCTATTTACAATGTACTTAGGATAACCCACTCGGTCGTATAATTGCTCGAGTATTGCCATAAAGTCATCAGGGATAAGACTTAACATATGAAAAGCAATTTCTTTTGGAATGTCCTTATAATAAGCCTCGGCAATGCCTCCAGTAATGCAAGCGAGGGTGT
Organism: uncultured Bacteroidia bacterium; assembly: GCA_902762455.1. Taxonomy (GTDB): domain Bacteria; phylum Bacteroidota; class Bacteroidia; order Bacteroidales; family ML635J-15; genus Bact-19. Next base: position 27,686 of record CACWOG010000010.1, read on the forward strand.
CGCTGTCTCCGCCAAGTGACACTGCACGGCGAATTGCATCTTCGTAGCAATCAGAGTCAAGAAACGAAATTATTGCCTGTGGGACAGTTCCTTGACAACTAGATTCCCATTGGTATATAGGATGCCAATATTCCCAAGTTTTATGAAGGTCATAACCATAAGTTTTTTCAATATAGTCGCGGATTTCGTCTTTACTTTTTCCGTTTCTTCCCATCCAAATAGCCGCAGCAGTCGCTTGTGCGCCCTTGATGCCTTCGGGATGGTTGTGGGTTATCTCGGCTGAAATTTTTGCAACTCTCTCGGTTTTTTCCAAGGTGTCGAACATCCATCCGACAGCACTCACGCGCATTGCCGAACCATTGCCCCACGAGTTGTACGGATGACGACCAGTATCTGATTTGTATGCTATTTCACCAAATTGCTCGTCATAGTCGTACAGTGATTGCGGATAAAATAGCCAGGAATGGAATCCTCCGCCATAACCTCCCATTGGGCAAGGATAGTTATTTGCTACCATAACCATAATATCCTCTAATTTTTGGTGTGTATGTTCGTTGTCTTCAAGCAACCATTTTGCTACGGCAAATGTCATCACCGAGTCGTCGGTGTAGTTGCTCGACTTCGAAAAAAGCGGGAAATCCGTCCTTTTTGTGTTGTTAAATTCATATACCGAACCTACGGTATCTCCAATAATTGCTCCAATCATATTTAAAGTTTTAAAGTTTCACGTTAATAAGTAGTTTCTAAGTTTCTAATTGTTTCTAAGTTTTTATGGCTTCGCCGTTTAACTTCGTTGAGGGCTTCGCTGTTTCTGAGTTTCTCGCTTCGCTGTTTGAATGCCTTCGGCGTTTCTCGCTTCGCTGTTTATAAGTTTCTATGTTTCAATTGTTTAACTTCGTTGAGGGCTTCGCTGTTTCAATGGCTTCGCCGTTTCTGAGACGCAATGAATTGCGCCTGTAATTATTTGTTTTTAAAATATTTAATAATCTCAATTTTTTTTATCGTTTTTCATTTTGGTTTATTTCTGGCATCTAAAATTCAATCTTAAATATTCCTTTTTCTTTCATTTCATCATATTTTTCTCTGTTAAAGCGGAATTTTCGGTTTCTGCCTCTTGTTGCTGAATATTCCACTGCTGGCTCGTGCAAGGCATGTACGGTTTCAAAGTTACAACTATAGCCCGTCATCGGTTTTGTCTCGAACAGGCTGTCGAAATCTTTTGTTGTCAGGCACTTGAACGCAGGCTTAGGCGCATCATCCTCCGGTTCTATCAGGTCGAGTATTCCGAGCTGCATCATCTTTTTCTCGAAGTTGCGGCGGTCGAACTTCACTTCAAGTATTGCCTCGTAGAGCCTTTGCAGGTCGGGCATCGAAAATTCCTCATCCATAAGTTCAAAGCCAATAGGCTCGAAATGAATCCTTTCCTTCAGCGTGCGCTGTGCAAGCCGCAGAATGTAGTCGTGGTCGAAGGCAAGACGGGGAATATCCTTTATTGGAAACCACTGCGCACATGCGGCATCGTCGCCACCTTTTACCTCGGCCTGTCTCACCAGAGCGAAGAAAGCTACTGTGACGACCCTTTCACGCGGGTCGCGGTTCACCTCGCTAAAAGTATGGAACTGCTCTATCTTTGCAAGCTTAAGTCCTGTTTCCTCCTCGAGTTCACGCCTAGCGCATTGCTCAATTGTCTCGTCAATATTCATGAATCCACCCGGAAATGCCCAACAACCCTTGCACGGTTCGTTGCCTCTTTCTATAAGCAATATTTTCAAGTCCTTTCCGTCGAACCCGAAAACAACGCAGTCGGCGGTAAGCGCGGGATGCGGATATTTATATGTATAACCTTGCGACATTTTTTTGTGTGTAATTTTTACGCAAAAATAGACCTTATTTTTGAACCTACAAATATTTTGCGTAATTTTTACACAAACATAATCTATTTATTGATAGATGATTAGCTTTACAAACATATAAATATTATGGGAATTTGCATTTGGACGGATGAAAAAAATGTCATTTTTTATGGCAAAAACGAAATTACTCAGTGCATTGAGTAAATTTACTCAGTGGACTGAGTAAAAACCCACAACACAAAACTATCTCTTTGAATATCAATGATTATGTTATTAGCATAATGCTATAAGCATAATTTTAGCAGCATAATGTTGTCAGCATAATAATGTCCGTACACAAAATATTGCTATGCATAAAAGCAAAGGAGAAAGAATTTCTTTACTTTTGTGCAAAATTTCAGAATATGTTTCAGAAAATAATAAATGCCTGTGTTAAGTTGGTGCAGAAACTTCTGCCAGAACCTTTCATTTTTGCCGTAATACTCACCGTCGTAGCTTTCCTGATTGCAATGCCTGTCTGTCATCAGACACCGCTCGAGGTGGTCGAAAACTGGGGCAACGGCGTGTGGTCGCTGTTGGCGTTTGCAATGCAGATGGCTCTGGTGCTGGTGTGCGGCTCAACCTTGGCTTCGGCACCGCTCATCAAGCGTGGCATAAGCTGGCTGGCTTCGCTACCCAAGAAACCCGTTGGTGCAATTGCTCTTGTAACTGCTATTTCGTCGCTTGCATGTTGGCTCAACTGGGGCTTCGGACTTATCGTCGGCGTAATTTTTGCGAAGGAAATTGCCCGTAAATTGCCGGGGGTCGATTACCGCTTGCTCATTGCTTCGGCATATAGTGGATTTGTGGTTTGGCACGCTGGTCTGTCTGGCTCGATTCCGCTCACAATGGCTACCCCTGGTGCTGGCTTGAAGGAAGTAACACAAGGCGCACTTGAAAATCCAATTCCCATAACCGACACCGTGCTCAGTCCGTACAACATCGTGATTGTCGCGCTGATAATAGTCGCTCTTGTCGCGGTAAACTCGCTCATGCACCCCAAAGCCGACAAGGTCGTCGCAATAAATCCCGACTTGCTTGCCGAGGATGTTCCCATCAAAGCCGAAAAAGCTAGCACCCCTGCCGAAAAAATGGAAAACAGTCGCATTCTAAGTCTGATAATTGCAATTCTTGGCTTGACATACCTTATTATTAAATTGTTCTTCCGTGGCGGTTCGCTCGACCTCAATTCGGTGATAATGCTGTTCTTGTTCCTCGGCGTAATCCTCCACAAGACACCGCTTGCATACGTACACGCGTTCACAAAGTCGGCGACTGGTGCGGCAGGCATTCTGCTTCAGTTCCCGTTCTATGCGGGAATTATGGGAATAATCACTGGTGTGGGCGAATCGGGAATCTGCCTCGGTACAGTCATCAGCGATGCTTGCATATCGGTATCAACGCCAACAACTTATCCTTTGCTAACCTTCCTTTGTGCAGCCGTGCTAAATATGTTTGTGCCTTCGGGTGGCGGACACTGGGCAATCCAGGCACCGATTATGTTCACCGCAGGTGCAAATCTAGCCGTTGACCCAGGACTAACGGGCATGGCTATCTCGTGGGGCGATGCTTGGACCAACCTAATTCAGCCCTTCTGGGCAATTCCTGCACTTGCCATAGCAAAGCTCAACGCCAAGGATATTATGGGATTCTGTATCATCGACCTTGTGGTGACAGGAATCATCATCTGTGGCGGACTGCTCGTTTGGGCGTGGTGAAATAGTGTGCAATCACTAAAAAATCCCCATTACTTTTGTTTACACAAAAGATTTATGATTTTCTACAGACAATCATTTAATTATTTCCTCAACACCTTGAATTTCTCGGCACTGCTGCACAAATCTATATCTACGTATGTTTCAATGCCTTCCAACCTGCCATCCTCGCAGAACTGCCAGAAAACCCAGTCGGATGGTAACTTCTTGGGATTCTCCTTTTCGGAATAGTGCGCTATCCAGATGGGATATTTCTTGAAACGCTTGTCGTCGGTAATGACTTTTTCGTAAAAATTGCTGTAAGTGTAGATTATCGGCACAACACCATAATGCGCCTCCACAATCGAAAGCCAATTGAGCAGACCATTCTTCAAACTAGTGATACTCTGCACTTTGCTATATTTCTCGATATCAAGAACAGTAAGAGCGGGATTGGCAATGGTCTCTCCGAATACGGCTCTTGTGTTATCCTGAAATGCTGCATTAAGCTCATCTTCCGAAGCATCGGGTGCTGTTCTCGTTGGGACGATAATAGTGGTATGCCCCACGCGGAACATTATATTTCTTCAGCTGTCGCCAGTTCTCAGAAAAATTTCTATCCTTGGTGTCGCTGCCAGCCGTAGCACGGACAAACGCAAAATCAATCTTGTTCTTGTCAACCAAGGTTTCCCAGTCAATATCACCCTGATATTCAGAAACATCAATTCCAAACAAACTGTACTGCGGATACATCTGTCGGTAAGTCTGCATAGGCACAACAGCACCCATTTCGGACTCCTCGCTACTACCGAAGAAACGCTTGTAGTATTTCTGCAAGTAAGGGTACGAGAAATAACCTGCGACAAGCAATGCCACAGCAACCACGAAAACCGCAACGACTTTCCACCTCCTACCCTTCTTGTGCCTCGATGCCATCCGCCTACTTCGCGATGAATTTATCCTTTACATACTGAGCTATTTGCACTGCATTGGTAGCAGCACCCTTGCGCAAATTGTCGGCGACAACCCACATATTTATTGCATTCTTGCACGAATAGTCGAGGCGGATACGACCTACGAAAGTCTCGTTCCTGTCCTTTGCATTTATAGCCATCGGGTAAAGGTTGCTCTTCGGGTCGTCCTGAACGACAAGTCCAGGAGCTGCCTTCAAGTCGGCCATTATCTTTTCCAAGTCGGGCTTTTGCTCGAACTCGACATTTACAGCCTCGCTATGTCCGCCGACTACAGGCACACGCACAACGGTAGAAGTCACAAGCAAATGCGGTAGTCCCAATATCTTACGGCTCTCGTTCACGAGTTTCATCTCTTCTTCGGTGTAGCCGTTTTCGAGGAATGCACCACCGTGAGGCAGGCAATTCAAGTCAATCTGATGCGGATAGGCAGGTTTTTCAACAGGTTTGCCTTCGCGTTCGCACATTAGCTGGTTTACGCCCTTGAAACCTGAACCGCTTACCGACTGGTAGGTTGAAATAACAAGGCGCTTCAGTCCGTACTTTTTCAGCGGAGCGAGCGCAACCATAAGCTGTATTGTACTGCAATTAGGATTAGCAATAATGTGGTCGTCGGCAGTAAGTTCCGAAATGTTTACCTCTGGGACAATGAGCTTCTTGTCGGGGTACATACGCCAAGCCGACGAATTATCGACCACATAAGTTCCAGTTTCGGCAAACTTTGGAGCCCACTCGAGCGAAACATCCTTGCCCGCCGAGAAAATTGCGAGGTCGGGACGCATTGCAACGGCATCCGAAAGTCCTACAACCTTGTATTCCTTGCCCTTGCAGGTTATTGTTCGACCAATGGAGCGTTCCGATGCTACAGGAACAAGTTCATCGAACTGAAAGTCGAGTTCTTCGAGAACCCTGAATATCTGTGTGCCGACCATTCCGGTGGCTCCTACTACTGCTAATCTCATATTTTTAAATCCGTTAAATTTAACATATACTTATTCAAGCCTATAAAAAGTGCCTTATAATTTTTCTTCCTCCGCCTCGTAACTCTCTATATTCCTATCCTTTGACGAAAAATTTATTGCAAGTTTCACAATCCTTTTGCCCGAATCCAGATGAGCCTTGGCGTATTCGCGTTGCTCAATCTGTCTCATTCCAGCATTGGATGACCTGTTGTACTTCAACTCGATGACATAGATTGTCTTTGGCATTTTCAGTACCAAATCTGCCTTGCCGAGTGCCGTTTCCTGATTGGCGGTAATGTTTGCGCCAAAAGAAGCCAATGCTGTATAAAGAATTGAATGATAGTGCAATTCGTTAGCCTTCCCATTGTTCATCGAAAACGGGAATCCATAAAAGAAAACTTTCAGATGTTCAATGAACTTGTCCAGGTCATCATCCCTCGAGAAGTCAATGAACGCCTTTTTTAGAGGAATGTTCTCGTGTGTCTTGTAAGTATATTTGTAGAGGACATTTGCCATTGATGACTTAACTTCTTCGTTAGGATAGCCTAAAATGTAGGTGTTGTAGTCCTTGTTGTAGTCCTTAATCGTCAGGTAACCGGTCTGGAATAGGAACGGCACCAAATCAGTAACACTTTCGACCGGCTGGTTAAACCTGCTTGATTCGCACTCAACCGATTCGTAGTCGAACATTTCAATGTCAAATTTGCGA